>JBLHUT010000072.1:0-12974 GCA_047629975.1 Paracoccaceae bacterium | reverse complement strand
TCGCGCCTTTGATGGCTGTTGTCGGAAGCTGGTTTCAAACGGGGGCGGGGCTGGCGATCGGGATTGCCTCGGCGGGGCAGGCGCTTGGGCAGGGGGCGGTGCCGTTTGTGTCGTCTCACTTGATTGCCGCGTTCGGCACTGATGGTGCATTTGCCGCGACGGGTGCGTTTATGGTGCTGACATTGATCCCGCTGTCTTTGCTGTTGCGCACGGCCCCTGTGGCGAGTGCGGCCCAACTCCGCTCTGACAGCGCACTGGAGGATGTGGCGATCCCGACAAGACGGGTAATCATAACCATGAGTGCTGCAATCATCCTGTGTTGCATCTGCATGGCCATTCCGCTGATGCATCTGGTTCCGCTTATTCAGGATCGTGGCTTTGCGGCTGACGAGGCGGGACAGGTCATTTTTGTGATGTTGTTGGTGGCGATTGTCGGGCGCATTGCTTTTGGCAAGTTGGCAGATATCGTCGGCGCGGTGCCGGCATACATGAGCGCGACCGCGTGGATGACTGTGATGATTTTTGGCTTCACCTATATTCAGGATCTGTCGACGTTCTATATCTATGCGGTCGTTTACGGGTTTGGATATGCAGGGGTCATGACCGGTGTGCTGGTGTGCTTGCGGGTGCTGATCCCGCCGTCGCGCCGGGCTTCGGCGGTTGGTGTCGTTGTGATGTTCGGCTGGTTCGGTCACGCGATCGGCGGGTCATTGGGCGGTTTGCTCTATGATGTTTTCGGAGATTACACAGTGGCCTACGGCATGGCCGCGCTTGCCGGAGTGGCGAACCTGATGATCGTCGCGACCTTGTGGCGCGGCTCTCCGCGTCCCAACAAGGCGGTGTCTGTCGCCGGTTGATCCCGCGGTAGAGTTCGGGGCACCGGCACCGCCTTTTGGTGATATTTTGTCGCATTTTCGCCATGTGTCCGGCCGCCGAAAAGGCCGCCGGACAGGGCTGTTGCATCAACCGTCGAAATCGACTTCCTCGGTCAGGCGAAGCGCGATGCCGCGCAAATCGGCAATCTCTTGCAGGTTCGCATCATCCGGCACCAACGTGCCAAAAGACGCCACCATATCCGAAATCGAGACAGCAGGATTGACCGGATATTCATCATTCAACTCTGCATAAAGTTTCTGACCGGTCTCCGAGGTCAGAAACTCCATCAGCTTGAGCGCGTTTTCCTTGTTCGGTGCCGAGCGGGTCATGCCGACGCCGGACACATTCACATGCGTGCCGCTGTTTTCGAAGGTGGGAAAGACAATCCGCGCCGCATCAGCCCAGCCTTGCTGGTCCGGGTCGCGCTGCATCAGCGCCATGTAATAGGTGTTGCCCAGCGAGATATCGCATTCTCCCTGACTGATTGCCTTGACCTGAGCGCGGTCGTTGCCTTGGGGTTTGCGGGCAAGGTTGGCCTTCACGCCCGACAGCCAGCCCTTTGTATAGGCCTCGCCGTGGTGGGTAATCATCGCGGCGGTAAGGCCCACCATATAAGTGTGCAGCCCCGAACGGGTGCAGATGCGTCCGGCCCATTTAGGGTCCACAAGGTCTTCATAGGTGGTCACCTCTCCGTCGGCAACGCGCTCTTTGGAGGCATAAACAACGCGGGCGCGGCTTGATAATGCAAACCACTCGTTTTCGGGGTCCTGATATTGCGCCGGAACGGCCGCTTCGAGAGCATCAGAGACAACAGGTTGCAGCACGCCCGCTTGTTTCAGGCTGTCGAGCCGGCCGATGTCCGAGGTGAACGCCAGATCGGCGGGGGAGCGTCTGCCCTCTGACACAAGCCGCTCGGTCATGCCTTTTTCAAGAAAGACGGAATTCACGGTGATCCCGGTTTGCGCGGTAAATGCGGCAAACAGCGGATCGATCAGTTCGGGCTGACGATACGAATAGACATTGACCTCCTGAGCCAGAACAGGGGCGCCCAACGTCAGCGACAGCGAGGCGATCAGGGCGGTACGAAGGGGGGACGTACGAGTAAGCATGGGCATTGATCCTTTGGTTTGCCGTCCATCTTAAACATGAGTCTTTTTGTCAGGTCAATATCCTGATTGATTTTGTCGGGTAAAGAAGATGTGCCTAATCCTGACCCCGTTCGATCCGCTTTGCCGCATCCCAAAGCGCGTCCATCTGCTCGAGTGTGGCCTCTTGCGGGCTGCGGCCCTGCAACGCAAGGGTGGTCTCGATATGGGCAAAGCGGCGCACGAATTTCGCGTTCGTGCGGCGCAGTGCGGCCTCGGGGTCAACATTCAGGTGGCGCCCCAGATTGCTGATCACAAACAACAAATCTCCTAACTCGTCCTCGATGTCATCAAGTATGCCGGTCTTTTGGGCTTCGGCCAGTTCGGCGGCCTCTTCGGTGATTTTCGACAGGACATCGGTGATGTCGGTCCAGTCAAAACCCACCCGTGCGGCCCGTTTTTGCAATTTCAGCGCGCGGGTCAAAGCGGGCAGTCCGAGGGCGACCCCCTCCAACACGCCGGCCTCGCCCTTGGCAGCCCGCTCTGCGGCCTTGAGCTTTTCCCAGTCGCGCGTTTGCTGTTCTGCCGATTTGTCGCGGCTTTCGGAACCGAAGACATGGGGATGGCGGCTGATCATCTTGGTACTGATGCCGTGAACGATGCTGTCAAAGTCAAAATGCCCGTCCTCGGCACCCATCTGCGCGAAATATACAACCTGAAGCAACAGATCCCCAAGCTCTGATTCAAGCTCGCCCCATGCCTTGCGTTCAATGGCGTCGGCCACTTCGTGGGCTTCCTCGATCGTGTAGGGGGCAATCGTCGCGTAGGTCTGTTCGATGTCCCAAGGGCATCCCGCTTGGGGGTCGCGCAGACGTCTCATGATTTCAAGAAGACCGGCCATGCCGCTGTTTGGGTCGGGTGTGTTTTGCACAATGTCGGGCATCATATTTTCTCCTGTTCGGGGGGCTGGGTTCGGGCGCTTGGGGCCGAGGGTCGGGGGTCGGGGGTCGGGTCGCACAGGCACTGTTTTAGGCGACACAAAGCCTGTCGGACGCAACACGTCAACCGGTGCGTGTCCAAGACACGTCAATCGGATCGTGTCCAAGACACGTCAATCGGTATGTTTCCAACACGCTTGCCAAACGGTCCCTCGGCCCGAGGCGATTGCCAAGGCCGCGGGGTGTGATAAGTTTGAGTTATGAAAGTAACCTTGAAACAGCTCAGTTATTTTGTGGCCCTTGCGGAGCAGGGAAATTTCGGGCGCGCGGCCGAGGTTTGCAATATTTCGCAGCCTGCATTGTCCATGCAAATCAAGGAACTGGAGAATAACCTTGATGTCGTTCTGGTCGAGCGGCGCCCGCGTGAGGTCTGTCTGACGCGGGTCGGGCGCTCTGTGTTGGAGCGGGCGCGCGGTATTCTGGCGCAGACACGTGATCTTGAGGCGTTACCGCGCCGCGCCCGCGGATTGATGGGCGAGCTTCATATTGGCGTGATCCCCACTGTGGCGCCCTATCTTTTGCCTCCGACGCTAACGCGGTTGCGCGCAAGGGACCTGACGCTGGATATCCGTGTACGAGAGGCGCCGACGCATGTGTTGCTGGGGCAGTTGGAAAACGGGGTGCTGGATGCGGTTGTGGTGGCGCTTCCGGTTGATTTGCCGTGGGCGCAGGCGCGCCCTTTGTTCGAGGACCGGTTTTTGCTGGCCGGCTCAACGGCGCGGCTGGAGCGGTTGACAGGGCAGGGTGCGCGCCTGTCCGAGGCTTTGCGCCCGCAAACGCTTGATCCCGATCAGTTGCTGTTGCTTGACGAAGGGCATTGCCTGTCGGATCAGGCGATTGCGGCGTGCGGGATTGATCCGGCGCGCCGCCGGATCGACCTTGGGGCGTCGTCACTGGCAACTTTGTGCGGGCTTGTCTCGGAGGGGTTCGGTTTGACGTTCCTTCCGGAACTGGCGCTGGCCACCGAGATGGCCGCGGCTCCGCGGCTGCGTTTGCACCGGTTTGCCGATCCGCAGCCGGCGCGGATGCTTGCGCTTGTGCGTCGTGCAGGGGCCGCCCAGCAGGAAGACTGGTTCGCCGAGCTTGCCACGTTGATGCAAGAGGCCGGTGCCGATGTGATTGCGCGCGGAGCGGCGGGCGCACGGCCTGCCTGAAGGGATGTGCCTGTCCGACGGGTGTGGTGCGCTGACGCATAGCCGCCATGCCGGAGCCGGTGTCGGGGAAACTTCTTTGGACATCTGTCCCGACAGGCCCTAGTTTCGCACCAAACATGAAACGGAGTTGTCCCTTGAACACCCGCGACCTTACAATCCCTGACCAGCGTCACCCCGAAAAGGCGCATCGCCCCGATAATGCCCAGCCCAAGAAACCAAGCTGGATCCGGGTCAAGGCCCCTGTCGGCGAGGGCTATCAGACGACCCGCGATATCTTGCGCGAGAACAACCTTGTGACAGTGTGCGAAGAGGCCGGATGCCCGAATGTCGGCGAATGCTGGAACCAGGGGCACGCGACCATGATGATCATGGGCGAGATCTGCACACGCGGCTGCACGTTCTGCAACGTGGCGACCGGCAAACCCTCGGCGCTTGATGCGTTCGAGCCGGGGCGGGTGGCTCATGCTGTGGCCAAGCTGGCGCTCAACCACGTTGTGATCACCTCGGTGGACAGGGATGACCTGATCGACGGCGGGGCGGACCACTTTGCCCAGACGATCCGTGCGATCCGTCACCGGTCGCCGGACACCACGATCGAGATTCTGACACCCGACTTTTTGAAATGCGACGATAGCGTGCTTGAGGCCGTGGTGGCCGCGCGCCCCGACGTGTTCAACCATAACCTTGAAACGGTGCCCGGGCTTTATCCGACCGTGCGCCCGGGCGCGCGGTATTTCCACTCGTTGCGGTTGTTGCAGCGGGTAAAGGAGCTTGACCCGACGATTTTTACAAAATCCGGCATTATGGTTGGACTGGGTGAGGACAGGCAGGGCGTCGGGCAGGTGATGGACGACATGCGCGCCGCCGACGTTGATTTCCTGACCGTCGGGCAATACCTGCAACCGACGCCCAAGCATCACGTGATTGACCGCTTCGTGACCCCCGAAGAATTTGCAGCCTACGAAAAAGCGGCGTGGGGCAAGGGGTTCTTGATGGTGTCAGCGACGCCGCTTACCCGGTCAAGCTATCACGCGGGCGATGATTTTGCGAAACTGCGTGCCAACCGGATGGCCCGGCTTGGCGTAAACTAGACGATTCGCCGCGCAGTTCGATCTGCGGCGGCGCAAGCGTCGGACCTGATCGCGATTTTTAGCGAAAGTGAACATTTATAGGATGGTTGTGTTGTCCGTATCGTTCGGCAACACACTGTGTGCCACGTTTTTAGGTGAATCTGACCTTGCCAATATAAGGCAGGTTTCTGTTGCGCTGTGCATAATCAATTCCGTAACCGACGACGAATTCATCCGGAATTTCAAATCCGATCCAGTCAGCCTTGAAATTGACCTCCCGCCGGCTTGGTTTGTCCAGCAGGGCGACCGACATCAACCGCGCAGGTTTGCGCGACAGCAAAAAGCCCGTGACGTGGTTCAACGTGTGGCCGGTGTCGACGATATCTTCGACCACCAGCACATCGCGCCCTTCGATCTTGCCGCGCAGGTCCTTTAGAATGCGCACCTCGCGGCTGCTTTCCGTCCCGTCGCCATAGCTTGACGCCTCAAGGAAATCGACCTCCACCGGCAGGTTCAGTTCCCGCACCAGATCGGCGATGAAAACGAACGAGCCGCGCAGCAACCCGACGACCACCAGCTTGTCGGTCGCACGGAACTTTGTCTCGATTTCACGGGCCAGATCCTCGATCCGGGCGGCGATGGCTTTCGCCGAGATCATCTTGTCAATTTGATATTCGGGTTGCGTCACCGGTGTCTCCGTGGTTTTTGGCACTTCTACTGACTGTTTCACGTCGCCGTTCCTGTTGTCACTACCCAAAAGCCTGTCATGCCAAATCACTCCGAGACCCGAAACCTGCCCTACACGCCGCAACAGATGTTCGGCTTGGTGGGGGATGTCGCAAATTACCCCAAGTTTCTGCCGTGGTGCGCCGCGGCGCGTGTGCGGTCGCGCAAGCAGGTCGGCGAGACCGAGGTAATGGAGGCCGACCTTGTTATTTCTTTCAAGGTGTTCCGTGAGAAATTCGGCAGCCGCGTGACGCTTTGGGCCGACGGTTCGCGCCTTGATACCGAATACCTCGAGGGGCCGTTCCGCTATATGAATTCATCGTGGCGGTTCGCCGAGGCCGAAGGGGGCTGCGAGGTCAAATTCGACGTGGATTTCGAGATGAAGAACGCCCTGCTTCAAGGCGCGGTCGGTCTGTTTTTCAACGAGGCGATGCAGCGGATTGTGCGCGCCTTCGAGCGCCGCGCCGCAGAACTTTACGGCTGATCGTGCCCGTGCGATGCGTCACGAAGCGTGTCGATCAGGATGTCTTGTGCCATGGAAACCGCCGCCAGACGGACCGCGCCCCGGCCGCGTGCGCCAAAGTCGACTGTTGTTGAAACGGTCGGTTTTCCGATCTGTGCGCAGGCAAAACAGACCCGCCCTTCGGGTTTGAAATCCGAGCCGCCCGGGCCGGATATCCCCGTGACGGCCAGCCCGATATCTGCGTCCGACCGGCGCAACGCGCCCTCGGCCATTTGGGTGGCTACCTCTTCCGACACGGCGCCAAAGTCGCGCAAGCTGTCTTCGGAAACCCCGAGCATCGTGTGCTTTGCCGCGTTTGAATAAACGACAAACCCGCGATCGAAAATAGCGGACGCTCCGGGCAAATCCGTCAGGGCCGCGCTCAGCATGCCGCCGGTGCAGCTTTCGGCGGTGGCCACACGCACACCGCGGACCTGCGCAAGGCGCAACAACTCGGCGGCCCGCCCCGTCAAATCAACACCGTCAAATCAACACCAGATGAGCAACAGCCGCAAAAGCCCCGACAGTCAGTGCCGCAAAGACGCCTGCAATCACATCGTCCAGCATCACGCCCAAAGATGTCTCCATCCGGTCTGCCCAACCGATCGGTCCCGGCTTGAGGATGTCAAAGAACCGGAACATTACAAATGCCGTGAGAATACCGGGCCACAGGGCGATGAAATCAACCCCTGCAAAACCCGCCCCGTACGAGACAGGCAAAAGCGCAATCCACTGCCCCGCGACCTCGTCAATCACGATTTCGGACGGGTCGTGGTCGTCGGACCCTGCGGTTTCGCGCGCTGTTGCCCACCAACCGGCACCGAACACCACAAAACTGGCCAAAAGCAATAGCGGAAAACCGCCCAGAACATGCAGCCCCCACGCCATCGGAAGGGCCGCCAAGGACCCCCACGTTCCGGGCGCGGGGCGCAGATGCCCGACATAGAATACGGTCGCGATCAAATGGCTCATGGGGACACCAGCGTTACAGTTGCGATACATGCGATGCCTTCTTCGCGGCCCGTAAAGCCAAGGCGTTCAGAGGTCGTGGCCTTAATGCTGATCCGGTCGATCGCGGTCTCGGTGATCGCGGCGACCGCGGCGCGCATCGCGTCGGCGTGGGGACCTATTTTCGGAAATTCGCACACCAGCGTGGCGTCGATATTCGAAATCCGGAACCCCCGATTCTGGGCAAGTCCTACAGCATGACGCAAGAAAATGTGGCTTTGCGCGCCTTTCCACTGTGGATCCGAGGGCGGAAAGTGTCGCCCGATATCGCCCTCTGCCAACGCTCCGTAAATCGCGTCGGTGATTGTGTGCAAGCCGACGTCGGCATCCGAATGCCCCACCAGCCCGCGCCCGTGCGGCACGTTGACACCGCACAGCATCACCGCGTCTCCGGGACCAAAGCGATGCACATCGAAGCCCGTTCCGGTGCGAATATCCATCTGTGCGTCGTCCTTTAACAATTGGGACGCACGCGCAAAATCTTCGGCGTGGGTCAGTTTCAGGTTTGTTTCTTCGCCCTCCACGATACGCACCTCAAGGCCCGCCGCAAGAGCAACCTCGACATCATCTGCGGCTTGGCCCGGATATGCGGCATGGGCGGCGCGGATCGCAGCAAGCGCGAAACCCTGCGGCGTTTGTGCGCGCCACAATCCGTCGCGCGGATGCGGGGCGGTCACGACGCCCGCCTGTGCATGCCAAAGCGCGTCTGTCACCATCACGCCCGGTGCCGCGCCCGGCGCATGGGCCAAAGCATCGATGACACGGTTGATCAATGCTACACTGACAAGCGGGCGCGCGGCGTCGTGGATCAGAACATGGCTGGTGCCGGACGATACCGCCGACAGCCCTGCGGCAACCGATGCGCCGCGCGTGGCGCCCCCTGTCACGCAGGCCACGCCGTCGGGCAGCAGCGGGGTGACAAGGTCGGCATCATCGGGATGTGTCACCACCAGAACCTCGTCCACTCGGGGATGGGCGCAAAAGGCTGCAAGTGTTCTTTGCAGGACCGGCACCCCTGCCAGCGGTTGATACTGCTTGGGAATGCGTCCGCCCGCGCGGGTGCCGCGACCGGCTGCGACGATGATTGCGGCAATTCGGTGTGTATGTGTCATTTGGCATCCTGCGGGCATCGTGTTTTAGGGCGTCGAGTTTCGGAAAGTGTTTAATCCGTGCGGCTTTCGAGGGCAATGCTTTAGGAAGTGCCCTGATTGTGCCTAAAATTTAGGCGTATAGTGCTGTAATGCCTTGTGATGGTCGCTGCTTCTTGGCAAAAGCGGTTACGCCCACAATACATTGTAAATCGCACAAGGATTCAGCTTTTGGAGGTTTGGCAGGCAGGTATTCTCCCGAACCCTCCGGTACTGCTTGCGCCTCTGGCGGGAATTACGGATCTGCCGTTCCGGCAGGTTGTGTCGGAATTTGGAGCAGGGCTTGTTGTGAGCGAAATGGTGGCGAGTCAGGAAATGGTGCAGGCCAATGCGAATATGCGCGGCCGTGCAGAGTTGGGGCTTGGCGTGGCACGCACGGCGGTTCAACTGGCCGGTCGGGAGGCCTATTGGATGGCAGAGGCCGCGCGCCTTGTGGCCGCAAACGGGGCCGCACAGATCGACATAAATATGGGCTGTCCCGCAAAACGTGTGACCAGCGGTTTGTCAGGATCTGCGTTGATGCGGGACCTTGATCACGCCTTGTCCCTGATCGAGGCCGTGGTCGGGGCGGTTGACGTGCCGGTCACGCTCAAGACCCGCCTCGGCTGGGATGACACGTGTCTGAATGCTGACGAATTGGCGCGCCGGGCCGAATCTGCGGGGATTGCGATGATTGTTATTCATGGTCGCACGCGGTGCCAGTTTTACAAGGGCAAGGCAGATTGGGCGGCTGTCGCAGCCGTGAAACGAGCGGTGAACATTCCGGTGATTGTGAACGGTGACATTACGGACGCCACGACCGCAAGGGCGGCTCTGGCGGCGTCGGGGTGTGACGGGGTTATGGTTGGCCGCGGTGCTCAGGGGCGCCCGTGGATACTTGCCGAGATCGCATCCGAGCTTTTCGGGAAAGATGCGCCGGTGGTGCCGTCCGGGGCCGCATTGGCTGATTTGATCTGCGCCCATTACGAGAGCATGCTGTCGTTTTACGGCACCAAACTTGGCGTAAAAGTCGCGCGAAAGCATCTGGGTTGGTATCTTGACGGTGTGGCGCTGGCTGCACCGGAGCGTCGGGAGATCCTGACGCAAAGTGTGCCTGCGCAGGTTTTGTTGCTGGTTCAAAACGTCCTCGCCTCGGCGCCTTCCCTTCGACAAGAGACCGCAGCATGACCCATTTGACCGACAGCATCTGGTCCGCACTGCCGACACCGGCTGTGCTGGTGGATGCACAAGACCGTATCATCGACATCAATCCCGCGGGCGAGGCGTTTTTGAACGCGACGGCCCGCGTACTCAAGCAGCTTCCGATCTGGGACCGGCTGATGATCGACGCGCCTTTGGAGGAAAGCTTTGCGCGTGTGCGCGACGCCCAGTCCCCGCTTGTGCTCAATGATGTCGACGTCGGCACCGGCGACCGGCCTCCGGTGCGGTGTACCGTCCAGATTGCGCCGGTCATGGAGGACGGTCAGACCCTTATTTTCCTGATCACGCCGCGGGATCTTGCGGAGCGGATCGGCAGGTCGCAATCTGCCGAGACGGCAGCCAAATCAGCCATCGGCATGGCCGAAATGCTCGCCCACGAGATCAAGAATCCGCTGGCGGGGATTACGGGGGCGGCCCAATTGCTGAGCATGGGGCTGAGCGGCGAAGACCGCGAGTTGACTGATCTTATCGTGGCGGAAAGCCGCCGGATCGTTAAATTGCTGGATCAGGTGGAGCAGTTCGGGAACCTGAGGCCGCCGCTTTGCAAAGCTTTGAATATTCACGATCTTCTTGATCGGGCAAAGAAGTCTGCTATGGTAGGGTACGGCGCGCATATGCAGTTCGAGGAAGAGTTTGATCCGTCGCTGCCGCCGACTTTTGTGGACGGGGATCAAATTCTGCAAGTCTTTCTGAACTTGCTGAAAAACGCCTCGGAGGCCTCTTCGGGAAGTGCCGGAACAATCCGGCTGCATACCTTTTACGACCCTGCGTTGCGGGTGCGCCGCAAGGATGGCAGCCGGGCGCAGGTGCCTATTCAGGTAGAGATTATCGACAACGGCCCGGGCTTGCCGTCCGAAATTGCCGGAGACATTTTCGAACCGTTTGTTTCCGGAAGAGAGAATGGCACAGGACTGGGGCTTGCCCTTGTGTCAAAAATTGTAACGGACCATCATGGATGGATATCTGTTGACAGTGTCCCCGGAAGAACAGTGTTTCGCATTTCCTTGCCGGTTGCGACCGACACCACGCATTTTGACAATTTTGAGGAAGCATCCTGATGGACGGTACCATTCTTGTTGCAGACGACGATCGCACGATCCGGACCGTTCTTACCCAGGCGCTGACGCGTGCGGGTTGCAAGGTCCACGCGACCTCGAGCCTTGTGACGCTGATGCGTTGGGTCGAAGAGGGAAAAGGCGATCTGGTGATTTCGGATGTGGTAATGCCCGACGGAAACGGGCTGGAATGTCTGCCGAGGATCAGCAAGGAACGGCCCGGCTTGCCGGTGATCGTGATCTCTGCGCAAAACACGATCATGACAGCCATTCAGGCCGCCGAGGCCGAGGCCTATGATTACCTGCCCAAGCCGTTTGACCTTCCCGATCTGATGAAGCGCGCCGCGCGGGCGCTGGACGCCAAGCGGCGCGCGCCCGCGTCCTCGCGGGTCAAGACCGACACCCAGACACAAGAGAGCGACGACCTGCCGCTTGTCGGGCGCACGGCTGTGATGCAGTCGCTCTACCGGTTGGTTGCGCGGGTGATGAATACCGATCTGTCGGTGATGATTACGGGCGAAAGCGGGACCGGAAAATCGCTGATCGCGCGCGCGATCCATGATTTTTCAGACCGGCGCAACATGCCGTTCGTGATCGCCGGATCGGCGGAATTGCAAGGGATCGAGGGGCCGTCTTCGGTTGTGGCGCGGGCGCGTGGTGGTTCGATCCTGTTTGACGAGGTGGGCGATCTTGATCATGACGCACAGGCGCGGATTGTTCGGGTTCTGGATACTTTCGTTGATACCTCGCCCCGGATCATGGCCACAAGCCAGGGCGATTTGACTTCGAAAATGGAGGCGGGCGGGTTTCGTCAAGACTTGTTCTATCGTCTTGGCGGTGTGGCGATCACGGTCCCGTCGCTGCGGGAGCGGGTGGATGATATCCCGCTGCTGTCAGATCATTTTCTCAAGCGTTCAGAGCGCGACGGGCTGTCACAGCGCAGGTTCTCCGAGCCTGCGATGGATTTGATCCGCTCCTACAGCTGGCCCGGAAATGTCCGTCAGCTTGAAAATACCATCCGTCGTCTGATCGTGACCTCGCCCGAAGAAGAGATCGGTCTGGCCGAGGTCGAACTGGTGCTGGGCAGCCAACCCGAGATCGAGCCTTTTGTCGGCGGCGGAGAGGGCGAAAAGCTGTCTGCCTCGGTGAACAAGCATTTGCGCCGCTACTTCGACCTTCATGGCGGAGTGTTGCCATCGCGGGGGCTTTACCAGCGGATCCTCAAAGAGGTCGAAGGCCCCTTGATCGAGATCGCACTGGACGCGACGGGTGGTAATCAGGCCAAATGCGCCGATCTTCTGGGCATAAACCGAAATACCTTGCGCAAGAAGATCACAGACCTCGATATTCGCGTGACACGGCGCCGTAAATTGATGTAAAACAGCAACAGAGCCGTGGCCAGAAGGACGCACTTCAAAAATCGTCCACGGATATTTTGTGGCTAGCCGCGAGAGCGGCACAACATCATGAGGAACGCGGTGGCATTCCCCGCAAGGCGGTTCAATTTGGAAACTCTGGCGCGTATGCGCCATTTGCGGCGCTATCAAAGTGCTGCAACACTGGGCTTTGTGGGGCTCGGCCCTGTTTTGGTGGCTGCAACCTTTGTCATACTCGGGCCTTTGGCCTCTGCGGGCAGTTCGCCGGCCTTGCGGCTGATCCTACTGGCCGATCTGGTTTATGTGCTTGCGGTGGCGGCGCTTATCCTGATCCGTTTGGCGCGGATGATTGCTGCACGGCGCGCGCGTTCGGCGGGATCGCAACTACACCTGAGGCTGACTGTTGTGTTCGTGGGCATCGCGCTTGTCCCGACGATCATGGTTGCGGTTTTTGCGGGGCTGACAATCAATATCGGACTCGAAGGCTGGTTTTCAGAGCGTGTGCGCAATGTGATCTCCAACTCCCTGTCCGCGGCACAGGCCTATGAGGCCGAGCATCGCACGGATTTGTCGGATGATACGGTGATCCTTGCGGGGTATCTCAACACGGCGCGCACGATCCGCTACATGACCTTTGATGGCGATTTGCGCCAGATTCTGACACAGGGGCAGACCCAGATACAACGCGGCCTGCACGAAGCCTATGTGATCAACAGTGATGGCGACATCCGCGTGCGCGGCGAGCGTTCTTATCTGTTCGACTTCGAGCGCCCCGA
>JBLHUT010000071.1:0-13038 GCA_047629975.1 Paracoccaceae bacterium | reverse complement strand
CTGCGTGAGTACGAATCCCGGCACGGTGCGCTGAAAGTGGATGATACGTGAACGATAGTGACATTCTGCAACGCACTCCCGACGGGCCTGCCCGGTCAGACGCTGCGGCGGGTGGCGTTACCTTGTTGGAGCAGGGGCTTTGGCGCCGGTTAACCACCGCGACCTCGGCCGAAGAGATGTCGGCGTCATGGGGCGCGTTGATGTTCGACATGCTCGACGAGGCCGAGGTGTGTTGTGTCTTTCTTCTGGATCCCGAAAGCGGCCGTTTAAGAACGGTTGCGAACTGGCCCGAGGCGCGCATCCCGGGGGGGGCGTTGCTGTCAGCCGCCGAGGCCGCGGTCGAGGCAAATCGCGGTGTTGTGCGCGGGGCGATCGAGACTGCGGGCCACGCGGACGGAAAATTGATGTCGGTTGCCTCACCGCTTGCGGTCGACGGGCAGGTTCTTGGGGCGATCGGTGTCGAGTTGATACCAAGCTCACAGGCGAGTTTGCGCGCCGTCATGCGACAGTTGCAGTGGGGCGGGGCGTGGCTGCGCGACGTCTTGCGCACCGAAGAGGCGATCCGAAAGTCTGCGCAATATGATCATGCGGTGCACGCGCTGCATTCGGTTGTTGGTGTGGCCGAACAAGAAGATTTTGCCACCGCTGGCCGGGCTGCGGCGACCGATCTTGCCAACCGTTTCCAATGCGACCGTGTCTCGATCGGGTTCCTGCGGTTTGGCCGGACCCGCGTATGCGCGATCAGCCACTCGGCGCAATTCAGCAAGCGGATGAGCCTTGTCAGCATGCTGGGGGCGGCGATGGACGAGGCGATCGACCAACGCGGCGTGGTAGTTTTTCCTGCTGCCGCCGCCGACGAGCCGATGGCGGCGCACCGCCACGAGCGTTTGGCGCGTGATCACAAAGTTTCCAACATACTGACGGTGCCGCTTTATTCGGTGGATCGTTTTGTCGGTGCAGTGACGTTCGAGCGGCCTGAAGGGCGCGGGTTTTCGCAAGTCGAAGTGGATGTCCTAGAGGCGGTGACGACGGTTCTGGCGCCTGTTCTGGATGAAAAACGCCGCAATGACCGGTGGCTTGTCGTCAAGGCCGTCGAGGTTGTGTTCAATCACTTCACGCGTCTGGTCGGGCCGGGCAAGTTGATGCGCAAGGCGGTTGTGGTGTCTGCTCTGGCGTTGGGGGCCTTTTTTTGGGTCGCCACGGGAGAGGACCGGATTGCGGCCGATGCTGTGGTCGAGGGGCGTATCCAGCGTACGATTGCGGCGCCCTTTGACGGCTTCATTGCCGAGACTTTCGCCCGCGCGGGTGATCTAGTGGCCAAGGATCAGTTACTGATCCGGCTGGATGATCGCGAAATGGCGCTGGAGCGGTTGCGCCTTGGCACCGAGGGGCAGCGTCAACAAATCGAGTACGACCGCGCGCTTGCGTCAGGTGATCGTGCCGAGACTTCTATCCGGCGCAATCAGATCGAACAGATACAGGCCCAGATCGAACTGATCGACAAACAGATGGAGCGCACCCGCCTGACGGCGCCGTTCGCCGGTCTGGTTGTAGCGGGTGATCTGACGCAGGATATCGGCTCTTCGGTGGCGCGTGGGGACGGGTTGCTCACGATTGCGCCGGCGGGCGAGTTTCGCATCACCTTGCGGGTCGATGAACGCCGGATCGCCGATATCGAACCGGGGCAGGTGGGGCAGTTGCTTGTGACGGCTTTGCCGGACAGGACTTTCCCGATGGTGGTCCGCAAGATCACGCCGGTGGCCGAGTATCTGGAGGGGGCCACGACATTCCGTGTCGAGGCCGCACTTGAAACCGACGCGCCCGGGCTTCAACCGGGAATGGAGGGCGTGGGCAAGATCGACGTGGCCGAGGCCAAGTTGATTGCGATCTGGACTCGTCCGATGCGCGACTGGGTGCGGATCAAATCCTGGCTCTGGCTTGGATGGCAGTAGAGGGCCCCTAAAATGGCAGAGTCGTTTCGCTCCTCCGACTGGTACCGTGTCGCCCCGCTGCGCCCGCGTTTGCGCAGCCATGTCGAAATCCACCGGCAGCGGTTTCGCAACGAAATCTGGCACATCGTTCAGGACCAGCACTCGGGTAAGTACCACCGCATCAGCCCGGCGGGAAATCTGATCCTCAGCCTGATGGACGGGCGGCGCAGTTTGCAACAATTGTGGGAGATCGTCTGCGACCGGTTCGAAGACGACCCGCCCACCCAGTCAGAGATTATCCGGCTTTTGTCGCAACTCCACAACGCCGACCTGATTGCCGGAGAGACCTTGCCCGACATCCGCGAGCTGGGCCGCAGACACAATAAACAAGAACGCGCCACCATGCTGTCGCGCCTGCGCAATCCGCTTGCCTTGCGGTTTCCCTTGCTGGATCCGGATGCCTTTTTGACAGCGACCGTGGGGCTGTTTCGGCCGTTGTTCACCGTTTGGGGGTTTCTGGCGTGGCTGTGTCTGGTTGTCAGCGGCATAACGCTGGCTGTGATGAACTGGTCGGCGCTGACCGATGATGTCACCGACAAGATCCTGACAGCCGAGAACCTTTTTCTGGTGGCAATCGCCTATCCGCTGGTCAAGGCGATCCACGAGTTGGGGCATGCCTATGCCGCCAAGGTCTGGGGCGGGGAGGTGCATGAAATCGGGCTGATGTTTCTGGTCCTGATCCCGGTGCCTTACGTCGATGCGTCCTCTTCGGCGGCGTTTCCCGAAAAATGGCGCAGGGCGGTTGTCGGCGGCGCGGGAATTATGGTCGAGTTGGCGCTTGCGGCGATTGCGATGATCTTTTGGGTGAATGCCGAGCCGGGGCTGGCGCGGGCTTTTGCCTTTAACGTGATGCTGATCGGCGGCGTCTCGACATTGTTGTTCAACGGAAATCCGCTGCTGCGGTTCGACGGGTATTTCGTGCTCGCTGATCTGCTCGAGATCCCGAATATGGGCCAACGCTCCAGCAAGTATTTCTGGTATCTGGTGCAACGCTATCTGCTGGGCGTGAAAAAGGCCGAAAGTCCCGTCACGGCGCGCGGTGAACGGGGCTGGTTTCTGTTCTATTCGATCACCTCTTTTTTCTACCGGATTTCGATCTCGATCGGGATATCTCTGTTTGTGGCGACAAAGTTCTTTTTTATCGGCGTGCTTCTGGCGATCTGGGCGTTGTCGAATGTGTTCGTGTTTCCGATTTTCAAGGGGCTCAAGTTTCTGATGACCTCGGGGAGCCTGCGTGGGCGGCGGGCGTGGGCGGCTTTTGTGACAGCCTCGGTTGTGGGGGCGATTGTGGGGTTTTTGGTGGCGGTGCCGCTGCCGCACGCCACAACGGCGCAAGGTGTTGTGTGGCTTGGCGAGGGCGAGGTGCTGCGTGCGGGCACAACAGGCTTTATCGCGCGGGTCCCGCAAGAGCGCGGGCAGGCCACGGCCGGCACGCTACTGGTGCAACTCGAGGATCCGGTGCTGGCTTCGGAGACCCGTCTTGCGCAGGCACAGCTTGACGAGCTGCAATTGCGGCTGAATTCGGCAATTGCGACCGACCGGACGCAAACATCGCTGTTGCGCGAACAGGTGCGCCACCTGACGGCGCGCCTTGCGCTTTATAACGAGCGGTCGCGCGCGCTGTCGATTGTGGCCCCGCATGACGGTTTGGCGCTTATCCCCTACGGGGCGGATCTGACAGGCCGGTTGGTCGCTCAAGGGGCGGTGCTGGGCTATTTGCTGGATATGCAGGCGCCGCGCATTCGGGTTGCGGTGCCGCAGGCGCGGGCCGAACTGGTGCGCACAGAAACTCTGGGAACCCAGATCAGGTTGCAGCGTGATATCACCCGTACGCTCACGGGGCGCATCGTGGCCAGCGCGCCCGAGAGCCAGACCATTCTGCCCTCTCCGGGGTTAAGCACCGATGCCGGCGGCCCGTTTGCCGTGGATCCCTCCGATCCCGAAGGGCGCCGCACCATCGAGAGCCTTTTCGTGTTCGATGTCGCCCCGCAGGAGGGAACTGAATTGCCGTATGTCGGCGAACGCGCTCTGGTGCGGTTCGAGCATGACAACGAGCCGCTGGGGTTTCGGATGTACCGCAGCCTGCGGCAGCTTTTCCTGAACCAGTTCAATGTCTGATCAGGCAGGTCCCCGTTTGCGCCTGCCGCAGGTGCTTGGGTATGCCGAGCGGCCCGAGGTCGAGGAAGACGGCTTCGACCGCTGGGGCCGGCGTATGTTCGGGTTGCTTGTGGTGCGTGGTGCGGGAGTGCGCGCGCGGCGGTTGCGCGCAATCGTGACGCGGACAAACGCGCTTGAGGCGACATTTGCGGGCCTTTGCGATGCGGAGTTGCGCCTGCAGGCCGAGGGGCTGCGGGTTGATATGCGCCGCGCTGTTGCATTGGATAGAGTGACGGCGGCAAATGTTGCTCCGGCGTTTGCGCTTGTGCGCGAGGTCGCCGCAAGAACCCTCGGCAAGCGCCATTACGACGTGCAGTTGATGGGAGCCTTTGCGATGTTGCGCGGCGAGGTCGCCCAGATGCGCACTGGCGAGGGCAAGACGCTGTGTGCCACGCTGGCGGCGGTGACGATGGCGCTGGCGGGTCAACCGGTGCATGTGATCACGGTCAACGACTATCTGGCAAAACGCGATGCCGAGGCGATGGCGCCGCTTTACCGTTTTTTCGGCCTTGAGGTTGGAATTGTGCAGACGGGCCAACAAGAAGGCGAGCGGCGCGACATCTATGCCGCCGACATCGTACATGCCTCGAACAAGGAACTGACCTTTGATTATTTGCGTGACCGGATGGTTTTGCGTGACAGCCCCGGAAATCTGGCGCGCAAGGTTGACCGGCTGACGCCGCAAGCACGGGGGCTTTTGCGGATGCGAGGGTTACATTTCGCGATCATTGACGAGGCCGACAGTGTGCTGATCGACGAGGCGCGGACCCCGTTGGTCATTTCGGGCGCGATCGAGGCGGGGCGCGGCAACGACATGGCGCTTTACCGCACGGCACGGGCTGCGGCGCTCAAGCTGGTGGAGGGCAAGGATTACCGCATCAAGGCCAATGAAAACCGTGTTGAATTGCTGGATGCCGGGCGCGACCGGCTAGAGGATATGGCCGAAGGCGAACAGGACACGTTTCGTGTACCGGTGATCCGCGAGCATTCTGTCACGCAGGCTTTGACCGCCCAGCACCTGTTCAATCGCGACGAGGCGTACATCATCCGCGACGGCAAGGTGCAGATCGTTGACGAAAACACCGGCCGCGTGATGGAAGATCGCAGCTGGTCGGAGGGCCTGCACCAGATGGTCGAGCTCAAGGAAGACGTCGAGCCGACAGACCCGCGTGAAACCCTGTCACGCATCACCTATCAGCGGTTTTTTCGCCGCTACCGGCGATTGGGCGGCATGACCGGCACGGCGCAGGATGCGGCGTCCGAGCTTTGGTCGGTCTACGGGTTGGCGGTGACGCTGATCCCGACGCACAAACCCGAACGGCGCACATTCGCGCGTGACAGGGTGTATCGCAGCGAAGACCGCAAGTGGCAGGCGGTTGCGGAACGTGTTGAAATGCTGTCAAAAAAGGGGTGTCCGGTGTTGCTGGGCACGCGTTCTGTGGCGGGGTCGGAAAAGGCCAGTTTGCGCCTGACGGAACTTGGCGTGGCGCATCAGGTGCTCAGTGCGGCACAAGATGCCGATGAAGCGGCGATTATCGAAATGGCGGGGCAACGGGGCATGGTCACCGTTGCCACGAACATGGCGGGGCGCGGCACCGACATCGGATTGGGTGAGGGGGTTGCCGATTTCGGGGGCCTGCACGTGATGCTGACAGAGCGTCATGACAGCCGCAGGGTCGACCGCCAGCTTGAGGGGCGGTGCGGGCGGCAGGGGGATCCGGGACGGGTCGAAGCATTTTTGTCGCTCGAGGATGAATTGATGCGCAGCAAAGGCGCCCGGTTCCACCGGGGCTTTGCGCGTCTGGCGCTTTTGCTGGGGCCGCGTGCGGCGGGGGTGTTTATCCGGATGCGACAGCGCAGCGTCGAGCGGGTGCATGCCGGAATGCGTCATGACCTGCTTGAAACCGACCGGAAGCTCGGGGATTTGCTGGCGTTTTCGGGACAGCTTGAATGACCTTGCACGGGGAGGCGTCCAAGACGGCGTTGTACCGGATGCTTGAGCGCGTAGAGCGGCCTTTGATGCGCGAGTGGTCTGTGAAATCCATTGACGGGACGTTGTTCGACGACCGCTTTCTGACGAGTTTTGCCCGCCACGCTCTTGGGCCAGGCCCGTCGCGGACCTTGCGGGAGATGTGGACAAGTCTGGGGGCGCCCGAGCCTGCGATACAGGTGCTTGACGCGGTACAAAGCCGCGCGCAGGCGGTGCATTTCGGATACGAACAGGACGCGCAAGGCGTGGTGTTGAAGAGTTATCTGGAGTTTTCCTCGATGGCCGGTGTCACGCCGGATCTGATCTTTTTGGCGATTAAATGGCGCGGCACCGATGCGTGGGGCGTGAGCAGGTATATGTCGCGATTTGATCTGCCGCTTGCCGCGCGCAACAGTTTGATCGGGGACGTTTTGTCGGGGGATGCGGTCTTGCACGATGTGATGCAGCGCTTTGGGGCAACGCCGGACCTTCCGCGTCTGCTCGAGGTGATCGAGCCGGGCACGCCGCGGCGGTCTTTGGACATCAATCTGGTGGATCAGGAAATGTGCGTGGGTGACCGGGCGGCGGATCTGGTGCAACTTCTGGGGCGCTCGGAACAAGCACAGGATTTTGTGGCCCGTCATGCCGGTGCGCGGCTTGGGCATGTGGCCGCGGGGATTGCCCGCAACGGTCGCGGGTTTGCGACGCTGTATTTCGGAGCCCATGCTTTGAACGGGGTATTGTGATGGCTTTTCGGGTGGAGGACACCGTGTGGCAGACCCGCGCCGGAGATGCGGCGCTTGACTATTGTCTGTGGCCCTATGAGCGCCCTGTGCCGCCTTTGGGTGGCGCGCTGAGATCAGAGGCGATGTTGGCGCATTCGTTTGAATTTGCCGGTATCTTCACGCCAATGATGCAGATTTGTGCGGCGCTGCGCCGTGCGCTGGGTCCGTTCAAAACCGTTTGGGGGATCAAGAGCCGCAACGGAGTTTTGTCATGGGAGCTTTATTTCTATGATTACGCGCGTCTGGAGCGGACATTCGGCATGGCCGGTTTTCGCAAGGCAACGGAAGGTCTGTTGAATGTGACCGCCCCTGTTGCGGATGACAGACCCTATTTCATGTTTTCGGTCGAGATCGAGAAACGGCATCTGATGGGGGATCCGATTGATCAGGTCGATATCTATATCGGCAATCCGGGCAGTGATGTGTCCTCGGGGATCTGCTACGGCGTCAGCCGGGCAGGCATCGAGATGCGCAACTTCTATTTCTTTTTCGACGCCGTGCCGCATGCCGCCGAGATTGCAGACAAAATTGCCTCGAATGCGCACATTCCGGTGTCGCGATTGCATTTGCCCGATATCCTGTGGCCCCGGATGGCGTCGGCGCAAACGATTGTCGTGGCGAACAAACGCCACAATGACGGGCTGTATTTTTCCCGCATTGGCGTGGACCCGCTGATCTATTTTCTGCAAAGGCTCGACTTTCCCGCTCCGTTGACAGAGTTTGCACGCACGCACCGCGATCGTTTCGCGCACCATCTTTTTGATGTAGGGTACGATTATCTTCCTGATTTGCAGGGTGGAATACGTACTTTGAAAGGCAGTTACTATGGCCTCTTCTGATCCTCTACCTGACCACGTTGGCGCCGCACTGCGTGCGCTTGATCACGACGGGGCGCGGGGCGGGGTCACGACACCGGTCGATCTTTTGGCGCAGCGCCCCCGCCTGTCGATGCGCGACCACGAGAAATACGTGTCGGTCACGATGGAATTCCGGTGCAATCTGGCCTGTGTCCACTGCATGATCGAGGGCACAATGGACCGGTTGAAGCCGACCTCTGACGCGGCCTTCCAGAAGGTGCTGAACGAGCAAAGCGACCATGGCCGCTGGGAAGGGCTTGTGTTGACGGGGTCCGAGATAACGCTGCGCCGCGACCTTCCCGATCTTGCGCGACGTGCGCGTGCGGCCGGTTTTGCCCACGTGCGGATACAGACCCACGGCGTGCATCTGGCGCGCAAGGATTATGCCGACCGGCTGGTCGATGCGGGAGTGGACGAATATTTTGTCTCGGTGGCAGGGGCGACCCGCGAAAGCCATGATCGCATCACTGCCGTACCGGGGGCGTGGGACAAGATGATGGCGGGGATGGCACATCTGGACAGCTATGATCATGTCCGGTTGCTTACCAACACCGTTGTTACAGAGTTGAGTTACCGCGAATTGCCGGAGTTGGTGGACGCGCTGGGCCACCTCAAGCAGTTGGTCCAGATGGAGTTCTGGACCTATTGGCCGATGGCTGAATCCGATATCAAGCAGTTGTGCGTGTCGCACGAGGCGATCCTGCCCTATCTCAGACAAGCGATTTTGCGGTCGCGGGCCTTGGGGAGGTTCGTGGAGGTCAAGAATTTTCCCGAATGTCTGCTTGGGGAACTGGGAGACGCTTTGGTGAATTCACAGCCGCTTTTGGTGATCGATCCCGAATTCTGGACAGAGTTCGACCGCAACGGGTTTCATCAATGCCGCCACCGCGATACCTGCGCCTCGACAGAGTGTCTGGGCCTCAATACCGCATATATCAAGCGGTTCGGATGGGAAGAGACGCTGTTGGCGCCGCTTCCTGAATTGAAATAATTTTCAGCATTCCGTAAAGTATTCGGTTGGAACTATTGGAGTTTTGACAGTATTGTCAGCGGATATAAATGATCGCACAAAGCCGTGCGGTAACAAGCAATTGGGAAGTTTAAAAAATGGCAAAGCAGCTTATGATCTATGAACGCGCGGTTCCGATTTCATCGGAGCGTCATCGCGACTGGTCGGTCCAGATGGGGAAAAGTTACAGTTTTGCCAAAGGGGTCAACTCTGTGCCACTGCTGGCCGCAGAATTCCTTGCCTGTGCGGCTGACTATACCATCATTTTTGCCGGAAATGATGATGCCGTTTTCCCGAGTGTTATCCTCGGGATGCGTGACGGTGAGAACAATCACGTCGATGCTGATGGCAAGTGGACAGGCACGTATGTTCCTGCGTTCCTGCGCCGGTATCCGTTTGTCTTTTCGCAGTCCGAAAACGGCGAGACCTTCACGTTGTGCATCGACGAAGAGTTCGACGGCTTCAACAAGGATGGTCGCGGCGAGCGGATGTTCGACGCCGATGGCGAGCGGACCCAGTTTCTGGAAACCATGCTCAGCTTTGTGCGCGAGTACCAGTCGCTTTTCAATCGTACGACGCTGTTCTGCCGTCGCTTGAAGGAACATGACTTGTTGCAAGCGGCGCAGGCGCAGTTCAACCTTCCGGGGGGTGAATCCGCCTCGCTGGCCGGTTTCTATACAATCGACCGGGAAAAGCTGAAGGCGCTTCCGGCTGATGTTCTTGCGGAAATGGCGCGGACCGACGAGTTGGAATTGTGCTATGCGCATCTGCACTCGTTGGCCAATTTGACGCCTATGGCACGACGTATTGCTGGGGCTGCGAATGCGGCTGCTGCCGCAGCGGCCCCCGAGGTCGAAGAAGTAGGTTAAAACAATGCCTGATCATCCGTATCGTTCAGGGGATTAGGCGAAATGCGTGTTTTGATTGTTGGTGGCGGTTCCGCTGGATGGATAACCGCCGCCAACCTTCAGGCGTCTCTAAATGGTCAGGGCCGTGGCCCTGTCACTCTCACGCTTCTCGAAGATCCCGAAACGCCGCGTATCGGCGTCGGAGAAGCGACAATTCCGACAATGCGTGATATGCTCCACCGCTTTGGTCTGTCCGAGGCGGAATTTTTGCGCGCCTGCGATGGCACATTCAAGCATGGCATCCGCTTTGACGATTGGTCCGCGCCGGGAAGTTCGTATTTTCATCCGTTCCAGCGGCATCTCGGCCCCCGTTGGAGCGGTGCTGTTGCCGAATGGCTGATGTCGGATCGTGACACACCTTTTGCCGATCTGGTCAGTGTGCAACCTCATCTTATCCGTCAGGGTTTGGGCCCGCGCACTGCTGATGCGGCTGATTTTGGCGGAGATATCCCCTATGCCTATCATATGGATGCAGAGATGTTTGCCGATACTCTGGCACAGCATTGCGTGTCCAGGGGGGTGCGCCATATCGAAGGGCGGGTGGCAGAGGTGCTTCGGGATGGGGCCGATCATGTCCACACGGTTGTTTTGAATGATGGCAGGCGTTTGCAGGCTGATCTTTATGTTGATTGTACGGGCTTTCGGGCGGTTTTGTCGTCTGGTGTGACGGGTGCGGGGTGGATCGACCAATCCGGTCATTTGTTGTGTGACCGTGCGGTCACGTTCCGTGTGCCAATGGATGCGGCCAAGCCTTTTGCCCCCCAACCGTTCACCCGCGCGCGCGCGCTGTCGGCGGGGTGGTGTTGGGATATCGGGCTGCGGTCGCGTCGGGGCCGTGGTTATGTCTATTCCTCTGCACATATCTCTGCGCAGGCCGCCGAAGAAGAGCTGTGCGCAGACGAGGGGGGCAGGCGTGCCGAATACGACATGCGACATATCAAATTCCACGTCGGGCGTCTGGCGGAACCCTGGTCTGGCAATGTTGTTGCAATCGGGTTGTCTGCGGGGTTTCTTGAACCGCTTGAATCGACGGGCCTGTATCTGGCAGATTATGCCGCGCGGGTTCTTGCGCAGATGTTTCCGCCTGATGTGACGGCGGCGACCAATTCTGCACTGGCACGCCGCCACAACCAGCTGGTGGGTGAAGTGCATGACGAGATCCTTGATTTCATCGTCGCGCATTATGCCGTGGCCGCACGGCGCGATACACCGTTTTGGCAAGATGCGACCGATCCGGCCCGCCACACCGAGCGTTTGGCCCATCTGTTGGAGCTATGGCAATTGCGCCCGCCAAGCTTTGCCGACTTTTCGCACCGCTTCCCACCGTTCGGACATGTGAATTACGAGTTTGTTCTGATGGGGTCGGGATGGGGGCCGGCCGGTTTGGTATCGGGGAACAGGCCCGCACCGCAGATGGCCGCCTCCGTCGCACACGCGAAACGGATTGCCCGGGACCTGCCTCGTCACGGTGCGTTGCTTCAAAGTCTTGTCGGCAAGCTCAATTAGGCGATTTCACGAGCGAATTGAAAAAATCCGGTTTGTGGGCGGTCGCCGCGGCAAGCTGAAGATCGATGTGTTGTGGATCATGCAAATCACGAACTTGCAGGCGATTGTCCAAGGGCCTTGAAATGCGCGACGCCCTGTCAGGTGCGCAGGCGGGATAGATAAAATGCAATCCAATTTTGCGCCCGCAGTTTTTGGCCCCTAAGCAGGATTTAACGAATTTCCTTGATGTAGTCGCAATGGCCTTTTGTTGGAGTACCACTTGATGAAATCTACTCGGTTAATTGTCATGGCATCGGTGCATGTGAAGTCGGAAACGATCCCTGCGGCCCCCAACAGACGTCGTTTAAAAAATTCCACAGGTGAAAAATGCTGAATAAAATAAAGGCAACCATTGGAAGTGTTGCTGCACAGCTTGCGATTGTACTTGTCATGCTGGGGGGTGTTGCCGGATTTGGCTTGATCACCAGCTATACGATGTTCGGCCAAGTCGCGGGCAACCTGTCGACCTTTGAGCGTGCGCAGGTTTCGCAGTTGAGCCAGAGTCGGGCCTTGGTGGCTGCTACGACAGATTTGACGGCAGATGTGAGCGGGGCTGTCCTGTCGGAGGGGCCTGACGGTCTTGCTGCGGCCCAAACGAAACTTCTGGCCCGTCTGTCAGAAATCAGAACCTTGTCCGCAAACTTTAGTGGCGCGGCAAACGAAGCGATGTTGCCGCAGCTTTCTGCGTTTGAAAGTGCGCTTGCCGGTTTTGTTTCACATCGAAACCAGCAGTGGTCAGGGAGCGTTGCAGCGCAGGGCGATGCCATTGCTGTGGCGCAGCAGATCGTGAACCAGGGGGTCGAGATCGCCGGTCTGGCCGTTGCTTTGGATACGGCAACGCTAAGTGAAGCGGAGGAGGTTGCTCGCGGTACGCTTGCACAGGCGAATGTTGCGCAACGCTTGATCTGGACGAGCAGCCTTGCCGCTTTGATTGTTCTTTTACTCGGTGGTGTGATGCTCGGCCTTGGTGTTGTACGACCGCTCAGGGCTGTGTGTCTGGCGACAGAACGGCTTGTGTCGGGTGATCTGTCGCCTGTGGTTGCGCCGCGCCGCGCCGCCGCAGAGGTCGGACGTCTTGGCCGCGCCCTTGTGGTCATGCGCGACGCGCTGGCTGAAAAGGCACAGATGCAGCAAGACGAGGTGCAACGCGCAATTTCCGATGAACAAAACCGCCGGGCCGCAGAGGTGGAACGTGCGCAGCAGCGTGAGGCCGAGCACACGCGCCAGTCTGCGCAAGACGCCCTCAGAGCCGAGCAAGACGCCGCCGCCCAAGCGCAGCGGGATGCCGTGCAGCGGGCCGCCGAGCAGGAGAACAAGGCGCGTGCGACAGAACAGGATGCCGTCATGTCGGCCTTGGCCGCGGGTCTGCGAAAGCTTTCAAACGGCAATCTGGATGCGCTGATTACGCAGACTTTTCCACAAAACTACATGGCGTTGTGCGATGATTTTAATGTGGCAATCGGTAATTTGTCAAAGATCATCACACAGATCAGTGCCAGTGGCGATTCCATCCACAGCTCCACCTCCGAGATAAAGTCTGCAGCGGCTGATCTGTCCAACCGGACAGAACGTGCCGCGGCCACTTTGGAGGAAACGTCTGCTGCGGTGAACCAGTTGACTGTGTCGATCAAAGCCTCGGCAGAAGGGGCTGCGCGCGCCCACGAGGCCGTCAACGGCGCACGGGACAAAGCAGACACCGGGCGCGATGTGGTCAGTTCAACCGTCGAAGTCATGACACAGATTGCCAATTCCTCCGAGAAGATCAAAAAGATCACGGCGGTTATTGACGAGATCGCTTTTCAGACAAATCTCCTTGC
>JBLHUT010000070.1:0-13099 GCA_047629975.1 Paracoccaceae bacterium | reverse complement strand
CCGAATTCAGCCAGCTCCTCCTCGAGTGTTTCAGAACAGATTTCCGCCCGCAAGTGAATGTGATGGCTGATCCGCAGCACACCGGCATCGCGCATCATCAGAATTTCATCCGCCATCTTACGGGCATATTTTCCATAGCGTTTCGCGCCGTCCGACACGATAGATCCGACACGGATCGCATCAAAAACGGTCGTGATCCCTGTTCCGGACAATTCACAATCATGCGCCATGATCGCTGCACGGTGGGGCCAGTCGACCTTTGGACGGGGCGTCAGGTGCCGCTCCAGATTATCGGTGTGCAGTTCGACCAAACCCGGCGATACGAAATCCCCGTTCATATCACGCGCCCCCGCAGGCACAGCACCCCCGGTGTCTATCCGGGTGATGATCCCGTCTTTCAGACACACGGATCCGTGGATCACCTCGTCTTTCAGGATCAAACGCGCATTGGCAAGGATTGTAACTTCGGTCATGGCTGTGTCACGCTGGGTTTGCAGTTGGGAGCAACTGTCGGAGGGTTCAAATGTTCGAGCGATATGCGATCTTTTATACGCCGCCACCGGGGCCACTGGCAGACTTCGGCGCAAGCTGGTTGGGGTGGGATTCTGTATCCGCGCGGGCTGTTGCCCATCCGCAAACCGGAATTACAGACGTGGCGGACATTACGGCAATCCCGCGTAAGTACGGGCTGCACGCAACGCTGAAGGCTCCGTTCCGCCTTGCCAGTGATGCAGGTCTGCGTTCTTTGCAAGACGCGGTAGTGACCTTTTGCAAGACCAACAGCCCCGTGGCGATAAATGACACAAGGCTGCGTCACGCGCACGGCTTTATCGCTTTGCGCCCTTGCGGCGATACAACCGCACTGCGCAATCTTGCGGCGCAAATCGTGCGAGATCTTGATGTCCACCGCCAGCCGTTGTCGCAGGCTGACATTGCCCGCCGAAGGAAATCCGCCCTGACCCCGAGGCAGGACCGGCAGATGCTGGAGTGGGGATATCCGTTTATTTTTGATGACTTCCACTTTCACCTGACCCTGACCGGCCCGCTGCCGGACGCGAAAGCAGCCAAGGTTATTGCCGCCTTGGCGCCGGTGCTGGACCCGATCGTGCCACGCCCGTTTGTCCTCGATGCGCTGACACTCATGGGGCAGGATCGTGAGGGCATGTTTCATCAAATCCAACGCTATGCCCTGACCGGATAAAGCCGCGTCAAAATCGCGTCAATTGTTTCGTCCAGTGGCCCGCTGTTATCAACAATGTGGGCCTCAAGCCCGGTTGGCATGGCAAAATCGGCACGCATCAGGCGCTGTTCGATGTCGGCCTCCGTTTCACGGCCTCTGTCGCGAAGGCGCATACCAAGCGCGGCGTGATCCGCTGTCAGAAGGATCACGGCAAACTGCGTGAACCGCGCCTGTGCCTGCAACAGCACAGCGCGCGAAAGATTGGCCAACACATCGTGGCCGCCCCGCAACGTCGCGTCCACAGACGCAGGTACCCCATAGTGCAACCCGTGCGCCGGCCAACTCAGCGCGAACTGGCCCGCAGCTTGCCGTGTGGCAAACTCTGCCTCTGTCACGCCGTCGAAATCCTCGCCACCTGCATCGCCCGGTCGGGTAATCACCCGCCGCACCAGCGACAAACGCGGGTCGCGGGCACCCAGAGCCCGCATCACGCTGTCCTTGCCGACACCCGAAGGTCCGACCACGGCGATGAAACGTCCGGTCACGCGGCAACCTTGGGCGTAAAGGCCGTCACATCCAGATGACGGTCACAGATTTGCGCGCGCGCCTCGTGGTCGTGAAAAATTCCGATGATGGCCGCGCCACGCACTTTGGCCTCGGCAATCATCGCCAGAACGGTCGCCCGATTGGTCGGATCAAGACTGGCCGTCGGTTCGTCCAGAAGCAAGGCGGGATAATTATAGGCAAATCCGCGTGCGATATTGACCCGCTGCTGCTCGCCCCCCGAAAAGGTCGTCGGGCTGAGCATCCAGAGCCGCTCGGGGATGTTGAGCCGCGCCAGAAGACCCCTGGCCTGTTCAAGCGCGGCCGCACGCGGCGTTCCGGTCACCAACAACGGTTCGGCCACGACTTCAAGGGTCGACACACGCGGAACCACCCGCAAAAACTGGCTGACATACCCCAAGGTACGACGACGCAACTGGATGATTTCACGCGGAGCCGCCGAGACGACATCAACATCCCCCACCATAATCCGCCCCGAGGCAGTCAGGTAATTGCCGTAAATCATCCGCATGAGCGTTGATTTTCCAGCCCCCGATGCGCCGACCAAGGCCACGCACTCTCCGGGGGCCACATCCAGTGACGCACGGTCCATGACCGGAATTTCCACCGCGCCCTGATTATGCAACGTAAAGGACTTCGAGACGTTTTCGATACGGATCATTGGGTCAAACCTGCAAAACAGAGGAAACAAGGAGTTGGGTATACGCATGTTGTGGGTCATCAAGCACCTGATCGGTCAGGCCGGTTTCGATCACATGCCCGTCCTTCATCACCATCAAGCGATCCGCAAGCAGGCGCACCACCGCCAGATCATGGGTCACGATAATCGCGCTCAGGTTCATTTCGCGCACCAGACCGCGCAACAGATCAAGCAGACGTGCCTGAACACTGACATCAAGGCCCCCCGTGGGCTCGTCCATGAACACAAGCCGCGGACCTGTCACAAGGTTGCGCGCAATCTGCA
Organism: Paracoccaceae bacterium; assembly: GCA_047629975.1. Taxonomy (GTDB): domain Bacteria; phylum Pseudomonadota; class Alphaproteobacteria; order Rhodobacterales; family Rhodobacteraceae; genus JBLHUT01. The sequence continues at coordinate 10,391 of JBLHUT010000070.1, read as the reverse complement.
ACCGCTGCTGCATACCCCCCGAAAAAGCCGTCGGACGGTCATCAATGCGGTCGGCGCTGATCTCGACCCGGCCCAGCCAGTCGGTCGCCTTGTCGCGGATCTCGCCGTAGTGGCGGGCATTGATCGCCATCAACCGCTCGGCGACGTTGCCGCCCGCACTGACGTTCATGCGCAGCCCGTCGCGGGCGTGTTGATGCACAAATGCCCAATCGGTGCGCGACAGCATCCGCCGCTCCGGCTCGTTCATGGTCACCGTATCGCGCAGGCCTTCGGCACGGGTGTCAAACCGCACGGCCCCCGCGTCAGGGACCAGATGACCGGCAAGACAGTTGAGTAGCGTGGATTTGCCCGAACCGCTTTCTCCGACAATGCCCATGACCTCGCCCGGGTAAAGATCGAACGACACATCCGTACAGCCGATCCGGCGGCCATAGAATTTCGCGATGTTCTCGACCTGCAATAACGGCGTCATGCTGCATCCTCCGCATAAGGCACGCCTTGGGCGCCGACATGGCCTGCTTTGCGGCGCTTGGCGCAATAATCCGTATCAGAGCACATAAACATGCGTCCGCCTTCGTCATCGACGATCAATTCGTCCAGATAACTGTCGGTCGAGGCGCACAGATCACAGGCATGTTCGGCCTTGGTGGCCTGAAACGGGTAATCCTCGAAATCAAGGCTGACGACCTTTGTATAAGGCGGAAGTGCATAGATCCGTTGCTCGCGGCCCGCCCCGAAAAGTTGAATTCCGGCCATTTCCAGCTTTGGATTGTCGAATTTCGGGATCGGGGACGGGTCCATCACATAGCGCCCCTCGACCTTCACCGGATAGGCATAAGACGTCGAGATATCGCCGTGCTGGCTGATATCTTCGTAAAGTTTCACATGCATCAACCCGTATTCCTCAAGAGCGTGCATTTTGCGGGTCTCGGTTTCGCGCGGCTCCAGAAAGCGGAGCGGCTCGGGGATCGGCACCTGATAGACAAGGATCTGCCCTGCGCGCAGGTCCTCTTCGGGGATGCGGTGGCGGGTCTGGATGACGCTGGCCTCGGCGGTGGCCTCGGTCACGGCCACACCGGCGGTTTTCTCGAAAAAGCGCCGGATCGAAACCGCGTTGGTGGTGTCGTCGGCGCCTTGGTCGATGACCTTGAACGTATCGTCAGGCGTCAGCACAGCGGCACTGACCTGTACGCCGCCAGTGCCCCAACCGTACGGCATCGGCATCTCGCGCGAGGCAAAAGGCACCTGATATCCGGGAATGGCCAACCCTTTCAGGATCGCACGGCGGATCATGCGTTTGGTTTGTTCGTCAAGATAGGCGAAGTTATAGTCGCTCATTCTGCGGCCTCCTGCGCGGGCGTCGCATCACGCCGCAATTTGCGGATCAGCTCCAGCTCTGACTGGAAATCAACGTAGTGGGGCAGTTTTATATGCTCAAGAAACCCCGTCGCCTGAATGTTGTCGGAATGATAAAGCACGAATTCCTCGTCCTGGGCGGGCGCACCAAGGTTGTCTTGACCCAGTTCCTTCCAGCGCAGCGCCCTGTCAACCAGCGCCATCGAAATCGCCTTGCGCTCGGTCATGCCGAACACCAACCCGTAGCCACGGGTGAACTGGGGCGGTTCCGTCTTGGAGCCCGAGAATTTGTTGACCGTCTCGCATTCCGTCACGATGATCTCGCCGATCTCGATCGCGAACCCCAACTCGGGAATGTCCATTTCAACCGCAACGGTTCCGATGCGCAACTCGGCCACAAAGGCGTGGCTGTTGGCGTATCCACGTTGGGTGGAATAGGCCATGCCAAGGATAAAACCCTCGTCGCCCCGCGTCAAAGATTGCAACCGCAGCGCACGGCTGGCGGGCAATTCAAGCGGCGTTCGGGTCAGGTCTTCGGGGGTGTCGTCGCCGGCGGGCTCCGACTGGATCAGGTTCTCGCGATCCAGAAACGACATGATATGGGGCGTCGTTCCTGCATGGGGCGTGCTGGAGGGCACCTCGCCCGCCTCTCCGTCAGCGGCCAGTTTGAAATCCAGCAAACGGTGCGTATAATCGAAAGTCGGCCCAAGCACCTGCCCGCCGGGCGCATCCTTGAACGTCGCCGAAACGCGCCGGTCGCACTTCATGTCCGCGGTGTCGATGGGCGACGAGCCGCCAAACCGCGGCAAGGTCGTACGGTAGGCGCGGATCAGAAAAATCGCCTCGATCAAGTCACCGCGTGACTGCTTGATCGCAAGCGCCGCAAGATCGGGATCATAAAGCGACCCTTCGGCCATCACGCGGTTCACCGCCAGCGTCAGCTGTTCGCGGATTTGCGCCACCGAAAGCTCGGCCACCGACGTATCGCCACGCCGCTCTTCGGCCAACCACGCATGGGCGTTGTCAATCGCCCGCTCGCCCCCTTTAACAGCGACATACATCAGCCAACCCTCGTTGTGCGCGTCACACCGGCAAGACGGTCGACGCAGGTAAATATAAAATCGAGGCCCAGCGGAAAGTGGGTCGCGTTGGCCTGAAAGGCCTTTGTTTCAGGAACCGACAACAACGCGCTGTCCTTGATCCCGGGTCCACGCAGGGTCGCACCCGAATTTTCCAACACCGGAATTTCGACAATCAACGTCGCAGAGCGGTCAGGATATTCAGCCGTACCAAGAGAGAATGCAGCCTCCGGCAAATCAGCCCACAGGCCGATGGCAAACATCGCCTCGGCCTCGTTGGTTATTGGCGCACCCGTGTGGAATTTGATCCAGTTGCGCACCTCGGGCGTGTCATGACCGGCCCCCAGAAAGACCGGCGTGTCAGGATCACACAGCGTCAACACGACCACCCCCGCTGCAACAGACAACGGCGCCGGTGGATTGGCCCCCGCGACCGTGCAAATCTCTCCGGGTTGGGCCAGAGCAATCATCACGGCCCGAAAGGCGTGCGAAGAGTCAATCGGCGCTTGGGCAAAGCCACCCTCGAGTGCAGATGCCTGCATCAGTCTTCTCCTCTGACCATCGTAAAGAAATCAACCTTCGTGGAGGCCGCTTTTGCCGCGCGCCCTGATTTGCGGGCCGCCATATCGTCGCGCAACGGCACAAGGACCTGCGCCTCGACAAGGTCAGCGGCCTCTGTCTGCATCAAGGCGTCGATCAACGCGGCCTGCACGGCATGATCCTTGCTGCGCCCTTGAACATAGCCATGACCCACGGCGCCATCGGCCAGCTTGACCGAAGCGCGGGTGACCGTCATCTCGCCAAGATTGAACGCCGCGCCAATCGCGCCCGCCCGCCCCCGCACCATAACTCCGCCAATTTCAGGAGCGCGCAAAACAGTATGTTCGGGCGCGGCCCCAAACACCTGCCACAGTCGCGCCACGTCAGCCGCCGGGGATTTGGCCAGCAGGCCCAGCCATGATTTTCGCGCCGCGTTCGGATCTGTCATTTTATTCACCTAGACACCTTTTCGAGTTGTCTATACAACTAGACAAATCATAAACGACCCTTCGCACAAAACAATCCCCTGATCGAAAAAACATGACATGACCCCCCGCACCCCGATCTGGACCGCAATCGCCAGCAGCTTGCGCCGTGATATTGCCGCACAGCATTATCGCGCAGGCGACAAACTGCCCACCGAGGCCGCGCTTGCAACGCGGTTTGGCGTGAACCGGCACACGGTCCGGCACGCAGTCGCTGCACTGGCAAAGGAGGGGCTGGTCCATGCGCGGCGCGGCGCGGGTGTCTTCGTTACAATGACCCCGACCGACTACGCCATCGGCCGTCGCGTGCGGTTTCGCCAGAACCTGATCGCAGCAGGGCGCGCACCGGCCAAGGAAGTGCTTTTGCTCGAAACCCGCAAAGCCACAGCGGAGGAGTGCGCAGCCCTTGCTCTGCCCGATGCGGCCGCTGTTCATGTCTTTGAAGGGCTGTCCCTGTCCGACGGTCAACCCATCGGGATATTTCGCAGCGTCTTTCCCGCAGAGCGGTTTCCCGAATTGCTCTCGGACCTGTCAGAAACCAAGTCGGTCACCGAAGCCCTGAACCGTGCAGGCGTCGCCGATTATACGCGGGCATCGACACGCATGAACGCAAAACTTGCCACAGCAACACAGGCCCTGCACCTTCGAATTCCCGAACATGCCCCCATTCTGCGGACGATCGGCATCAACGTTGATGCCGAACAAAGGCCGGTTGAATTTGGCCGCTCGTGGTTTGCCGGCGATAGGGTCACGCTCACACTCAGTGACCCACAGAGCCCCTGAAGCGGGTGATCGCGGTTGGGTCGGCCGTGTGGGTATAGGCAAACGGCAGGTTGGACCCGGATATAATGGTCGATGCGTGCCCTGATGTCCAAGACAGAGCGGAGGGTTTTTAGCCAATATGTATACAAAAGTATAGGTGCACATCCTAATGGACGTTTGCCGGTTTTGCAGCTTGCGTGTTATCCGCTTTCGCACAGTAGTGAGTCTGTTTTAACGAGTGCGGAAGTAGAATAATGAACCAGTACAAATTGAAATCATGTGTTATTCTGACAATGTTCACCCTGTGCATGGGTATGGGCACTTCGCTTATGGCCGGAACAATTGATCTTGTTGGAATAATACGTGATTTTAGCGACACACATCCCGATTTCGAAAGATCCATCGGAGGCCTGCAAACAGGCGCGGTGGAATATCAGCTGGATGAGAGTGGAAAGCCCGTCCTGACAGCCAGCGGTGAGGCCAACGCCCAGTTTTCAAATGCCGCGAATTTCTCCCAATGGTATCGGGATGTGGCAGGGGTGAACCAGTCAACGACTTACGGAGTAACGCTCTCCGAAGATGGCGACGGCCTGTTCCAGTACAGCAACAATTCGTTTTTCCCGATCGACAATCAGTTAATCGGGAACGAAGGACGCGGCCACAATTATCACTTTACCTACGAACTCGCTGGTAAGTTGGCGTTTGAATCAAGCGATTTTTTCACCTTTACGGGTGATGACGATGTCTGGGTTTTTGTTGACGGCAAACTCGCTTTGGATCTTGGCGGGGTGCATGGCGCGTCGTCGGCGTCTTTTACCGGAAGTGACTTGATCACAAACTTGGGGTTGTCCGAAAACACCGGCTATGACTTCAAACTCTTCTTTGCCGAACGCCATACAACCCAATCGAATTTCTCAATTTCGACCAACCTGGCCATCACCACCGACATTGCTGGCCCACTGCCCGCGGTTGTACCGCTTCCGGCCACCCTGCCGTTAATACTGGGGGGCATCGCGGCCATAGTAGTGGTTAGCAGCCGCCGCAAATCCTGACGCTTGGGCCGACACCCACAGGTCAGTGCGCACGCGCCAGCACGCTCGCGTGTGCGATAATGCCTTAAAGTCGCCTTGCGGTAATGCGCCGCAAGGCGGTGTCAACTTGTTCACCGAACGCTCGATAGGCCGTCATATCCATGATTTCCCGCGGATTTTTCCAGCATTGAGGAATCTTGGATAAGAATATAGGATCACTCGCAGAGTCAGCTTTTCGAGCAAGGCAGCATGATACTTACGAAGGCCACAGTCAGATCCACAACATATGAGCGTATCAAGCACGACATTATTTACGGCGTACTGGAACCCGGTCTCAAGCTAAAGCTGGAGGCCCTCAGGGACCGATATAATGCCAGTGTTTCTACCTTGCGCGAAACGCTGAACCGACTTGCCAGCGAAGGCTTTGTGGTCGCCGCAGAGCAGCGTGGCTTTTTTGTGAAACCAGTGTCCAAAAAGGATCTTACTGAAATCGCGTACCTGCGTATTTTACTGGAATCTTCCGCACTTGAGACATCGATCGCGACCGGAGATGCCGACTGGGAGGGTAACCTTGTCGCCGCTCATCATAAACTCAACCTTGTCGAACAAAGGATGCTGGCAGGCGATCCGGGTCAGGTCGAGCTTTGGAAACGCTATGACTGGGAATTTCACAAGGCAATGATTCAGGCCTGTAACTCCGATAACCTACTGTCCTTGCACGCTATTATTTATAGCAAATACCTACGCTATCAAATACTGGTCCTGACCAGTCGCGGCGAAGAGGCTGTGGCCGAACACCGTGCAATGTTTGATGCGGCCCTTGCGCGCGATGTAAATGGCGCCATCGCCGCCCTTAAAACCCACATCCTCAAGGGGTTGGAGCATAGCCGGACCGCAATGAGCTAGCATAACAGCTACGGAAAACTTTTCCGTTCAATACCGCAGTCCACCAGTGCATATTCCGACCCGAGCGCACTGCGACCCGCGTTTGGCTCCTATGGGAAAAGACCCGTTTGCATCCCGCAGCAAGCTCTGGAACACTACAGGGATGTTTGATCGCTTTCCCTGACGGTTTATTTACCAAGAATTCGAACACCCAAGGCACGCACCTTTGTGTCTTTTGTCTCTTAAAAGGAAATATCGATGAAAATCGCACTTATGGCGCGCAATCCGAACCTTTACTCCCATAAACGGCTGATCGAAGCCGCCGAAAGCCGTGGCCATACGATCGACGTCGTGAACACATTGCAATGCTACATGAATATCGCGTCGCGTCGCCCCGAGATTTATTACAACGGCGAATCTCTGATAGGGTATGACGCCGTCATTCCGCGGATCGGGGCCTCGATCACTTTTTACGGCCTCGCGGTCCTGCGCCAGTTTGAAATGATGGGAGTTTACCCGCTCAACGAAAGCGTTGCGATCGGCCGGTCGCGCGACAAGCTGCGCTCGATGCAATTGCTGGCCCGTGACGGTATCGGCCTTCCGGTTACGGCGTTTGCGCATGACGCAAAACAGGCAAGCGAGGTCGTCAAGCTGGCTGGTGGTGCGCCTGTTGTGATCAAGCTGCTTGAGGGCACACAGGGCATCGGGGTGGTTCTGGCCGATACCGAACGCTCTGCCAAATCCGTTATCGAAGCCTTTCGCGGCGCAAACGTAAACATTCTGGCGCAGGAGTTTATCAAAGAAGCCGGCGGAACAGACATTCGCGCCATCGTTATCGGCGGCAAGGTCGTCGCGGCAATGAAGCGGACAGGCGCCGAAGGAGAGTTCCGGTCAAATCTGCATCGCGGCGGTTCGGCAAAATTGATCAAGATCTCGCCCGAAGAACGCTCCACAGCCATTCGCGCGGCGAAATCCATGGGCTTGGCCGTGTGCGGTGTGGATATGCTGCGGGCAAACCACGGGGCCGTGGTGATGGAGGTCAACTCGTCCCCCGGTCTGGAGGGCGTCGAGGCCGCGACGAAACTGGATGTTGCAGGGATGATCATCGAGCATCTTGAAAAGCACGCAAAAGCCGGCACGTCCAAGACCAAAGGCAAAGGCTGACAGCGCGCTAAAACATGTTCGACGCACTCCGTAACGACGGTGGCGTCGGCCAAACCTGCGCTGTTGCGCGTCGAAAAAAGTATTGAAGGCAAAGCGGTGCTTCCTGCTTGCCATGATCAATACGACCTGATTGGTACTCTTATGTCTGCCCCTGATTTCACAGTGAAACCAACACGCGACCTGATGGTGATCGGGTGGATCGAGCACATTGATCTACCCTCTTTGAAGTTGCGTGACCTCAGGACGAAAATCGACACTGGTGCCCGAACTTCGGCGTTGCATGCAACTCATATCCAGCCCTTCGAGCGGGATGGTGCAGAGTGGGTCCGGTTTCAGGTCGAGCTGGATGCGACACACTCCAGTCAGATCATCGAGGCCCCGATCCATGAGCGCCGTGACATCAAGAACACCAGCGGCGTTCCCGAAGAGCGGATCGTCATCCGGACCCGGTTTCGCATAGCGGGCCGGACGTGGACGATCTCTGTTTCGCTGACCGACCGAAGCAATATGACATTCCCTATGATCATCGGGCGCTCTGCTCTCAAAAACCACAATATCGCGGTGCACACCCGTCGTGCCAATTTAGCGGCAAAGCAAGAAACACAGTCCTGATGGCCTGATGCGCCCCTGTATCGATCCGGACCCAACACCAAGGAACACCCATGGCTCGGCCACGTCCTTCATTTAGTATTGCCGGTACGCAAATTTCACCGGGATCACGGCAAACCGTGGAATTGCCGATCAGCGTCTTGTCCGACCACACACCGGTGACCATGTCTGTTCACGTCATCCACGGCAAATCGGACGGGCCAACGATTTTTGTCAGCGCAGGCGTGCACGGAGACGAGGTAATAGGCGTCGAGATCGTGCGCAGATTGATCCGCGCCCCCAACCTGAAGTCCCTGCGCGGAACGCTGATCGTGATCCCGATTGTGAACACGTTCGGATTTATCAACCATTCACGTTATCTGCCGGACCGGCGCGACCTGAACAGGTCTTTTCCCGGCAGTCCGAAGGGCTCGCTTGCATCGCGACTGGCGTATCTGTTCCTGCACGAGATCATCGAGCGTTGCGATCTGGGGATCGACCTGCATTCTGCCGCCGTTCACCGCACGAACCTTCCACAGATCAGGATTTCGCCCGACAACGCCCGGACCGCCGAACTGGCAAAAGTGTTTGGCGCGCCTGTGATCCTTCAATCCCCCCTGCGGGACGGCTCCATGCGGGCGGCTGCCAAAGATATCGGCAAGGATGTGCTTTTGTTCGAAGCCGGCGAAGCACTGCGGTTCGATGAAAAATCCGTACGCTCCGGGGTTACGGGAATTTTGCGGGTCATGTCGCATATCGGGATGATTTCAGCACGCGGCATTACAAAGCTGACGTCTCCATCCCATCAATGCACCTCAAGCAAATGGCTGCGTGCGCCTGCCGGAGGCTTGCTGAGAACCTACCGCGCCGATGGGGATGTTGTGGCACAAGGAGACCTGATGGCGGCTGTATCTGACCCCTTTGGCGCGCTGGAACAGGAAATTATCGCCCCCTTTGACGGCATCATCGTCGGTAGGGCTGTCATGCCTGTGGTCAACGAAGGGGATGCGGTTTTTCATCTTGCTCTCGTAAAATCACTGGCCAAGGCCGAATTCACGATGGATGATATCAATGGGCAGTTGACCGGTGATCCGTTATTTGACGAAGACGAGATTATCTGACCGGGCGCACGTTTTATTGGCGCACGCGGTGCCCGCCAAGGCATCAGGTCCAGTGTTCAACGATCTTCAAAACTGGCTCTGGCATCGCAAAACAGTGATTATGCCCCCCGTCGACGACATAAAGAGTTGCGTCAGGCATGGCCCCTGCGATTTTTCCGGCACGCTCCGGTGGGGCTTGCCGGTCGAAACGACCTGCAAATACAAGCGTCGGACACTGGATGCCCGGCAGTGCGGCCCACGCGTCATGACCCGCTCGCGCCCCGAGCAGGCGCGGATAGCCAGCAGCATTGTCACGATTCGCCCGAAAGGCCGCCTCTACTGCGACACGGGCCTCGATTTGGGCCTGCGCCATGTCTGGCGCGCTTTTTAGAAGGTCTGCAAAACGGCAGTCCATGATCTCAAGCGCACTGCGGGCGCGGGCGTGTGGATCGGAAATCTGTTGAAACTGCTCGACCGGATAGGACGACCCGCCTGCGCCACCCGGTGATCCCGCAGCCAACGCCAGGCGACTCACCCGCTCCGGCGCGCACGCGGCAAGATGCATCGCAACCATCGCGCCAAAGCTTTCCCCCAACACATCGGCCCGCGCCCAGCCCAGCGCATCAAGAACGTCGAGCGCATCCTGGGCGTAATCCTGCATCGTCCAATCGCCCTGTGGCGCATCCGTGCCACCAAGCCCGCGCGGATCAGCGGCCGCCACAGTAAAATGGCGCGGCAAAGCGGAGTCGAAAACAGCGGCCTTGAGGGACAAATCAAAGTTCGAACCGCCCAGAAACAAAAGTGGCGGTCCCGTGCCCTCGACCCGGATATTAACCGTCAGACCGGCTGTTTTCAACCGGTACGGCGGGGGCGCAAAACCTATTGTCATACGACCTAAACCTTGCTGTCTTTGAAAGCCCTGAACAAAGACAGGGCAAGCATACCGCAGGCCGCAGCAACCAAAACACCTGCAATCGGGTGGCCAACAAAGAACGCCGCAAAGCTTCCGTCAGTGATAATCAATCCCTGCCGCAAGCTGATTTCAAGCGTCGGCCCAAGCACCATACCGATCACCAGCGGTGCCATCGGATATCCCTGCCGGCGCAGGACAAACCCGAGGATCCCCGCAATCGCCATCACCAACAAGTCAAACGGATTGCCCCGCACGAAATAAACGCCGACAGTACACAACAGGCAGATCATCACCAGCATGTACGCTTCCTTGATCCGCAAGATGGGCGCCGCCATCCGCGAAACCAACATCCCCAAAGGCAACAGCATCAGGTTGATCACGAAAAATCCCGAAAAGATCGCCGCCATCAAAACCGGATTATCCGTCATCAGGCGCACGCCGGGTGTGACGCCGTGCAAGGTTAGTGTCGCCAGCATGACAGCCGTAAT
>JBLHUT010000069.1:0-13183 GCA_047629975.1 Paracoccaceae bacterium | reverse complement strand
CACAAAAGCCATCCTCGAAGACCTGTATCTGCCGTACAAGACCAAGCGCCGCACCAAAGCGATGATCGCACGCGAGAACGGATTGGAGCCGCTGCTGAACGACATTCTGGAAAACCGGTCTGCCGATCCCGTCAAAATGGCCGAACGCTATATTTCTCCGGATGTTCCCACGACCAAACTTGCGCTGGTCGGGGCCCGTGACATTCTTGGCGAAAGCCTTGGCGAGCGTGCGGACCTGCGTGGCCGGCTGCGCGATTTCATGCGTACCGAGGCACGTATCTGTGCCCGCGTGATCCCGGGAAAAGAGGCCGCAGGGGCCAAGTTTTCGGACTATTTCGACCACAGCGAGCCGTGGGCAAAGATACCGTCGCACCGCGCACTCGCGATCTTGCGCGCCTCGAAAGAAGAGATCGTCACGGTCGACATCTCTCCTGATCCCGACACCGGCCTGCCCCGTGCGATTGCAATGATCGCCAGCGAAATCGGCGTCAAAGGCACCGATGGCCCGGCAGACCTCTGGTTGCGCGACGCCGCAACATGGACTTGGCGCACCAAACTTGGGCTGGCGATGTTCATGGACCTTCTGGGAGAATTGCGCAAACGCGCCCACCAAGAAGCGATCGACGTTTTCGCCCGCAATCTCAAAGACCTGCTGCTTGCTGCTCCAGCTGGAAACAAGCGTACACTGGGGCTTGACCCCGGCATCAGGACAGGTGTGAAAGCCGCTGTCGTCGACGAAACCGGAAAACTGATTACAACCGCCACGGTCTATCCCTTCCAGCCGCGCAACGACCTGCGCGGGGCCGAAGCCACTTTGACCCAGCTGATCCTATCCCGGGATATTGCGCTGATTGCGATTGGCAACGGCACTGCCAGCCGCGAGACAGAGCGGCTGGTCGATGACGTCATCGCGCGTCTTCCCGATCACGTCACGCGCCCGACCAAGGTCATCGTCTCGGAAGCAGGCGCATCGGTTTATTCGGCGTCCGAGCTGGCAGCACAGGAGTTTCCCGATGTCGATGTCTCGTTGCGCGGCGCCGTTTCGATCGCGCGACGCCTTCAGGACCCGTTGGCCGAGTTGGTCAAAATCGAGCCACAAGCCATCGGTGTCGGCCAGTATCAGCATGACGTCGATCAACGCAAACTGGCACAATCGCTTGCCGCAGTCGTCGAGGATGCGGTGAATGCCGTGGGCGTCGATCTGAACATGGCCTCGGCCCCGCTTTTGGCACAAGTCGCGGGCGTCGGGCCAACATTGGCCAAGTCCATCGTGACCCACAGAGACACCCACGGCGCGTTTGTGTCGCGCAAGGCTTTGCTGAAGGTTGCGGGTCTGGGCCCCAAGGCGTTCGAGCAATGCGCAGGGTTCCTGCGTATCCGCGACGGCAAGGAGCCGCTCGATTTTACATCTGTCCACCCCGAAGCCTATTCCGTGGCTCGCCGGATCGTACAGGCGTGCGGGCGCGATATCCGCGCGATCATGGGCGACGCAAACGCCTTTGCGGGGGTGCGCGCAGAGCAGTTTGTCGATGCCACCTTTGGCCTGCCCACCGTAAAAGACATCCTGTCGGAGCTTGAAAAGCCCGCCCGCGACCCGCGACCCGAATTCCGGACCGCCACCTTTGCCGACGGGATCGAGTCGATTACCGACCTGAAGGCGGGAATGATGCTGGAAGGAACCGTAACAAACGTCGCGGCCTTCGGCGCATTTGTCGATGTCGGCGTGCATCAGGACGGGCTTGTCCATGTCAGCCAACTGGCCGACAAATTCGTGAAAGACCCCCACGAAGTCGTCAAAGCCGGCGATGTCGTCAAGGTCAGGGTGACCGAGGTCGATGTGGCGCGCAAACGTATCGGCCTGAGCATGCGCAAACAAAGCGATGGCGCCGACCGGCCCGCGAAACGCCCCGAGCCAACCACGCCCCAGCCGCGAACAGCCAAAACCGTCCAGCCCACCGCGCATAAGCAAAAGCCCGAACCGGTCGGCAACAGCGCGTTGGGCGACGCCTTGGCCAAAGCGATGCAGCGCAAGACCTAGAACCGATAGGGGCCTATTCTTGGGCGCGCCGGAGCATCCCGAACAGATCACGCGGATCATCGGGATCTGCAACCATGTCGAGATCTTGATAAAGCCCCGTCCCCTCAAGCCGGTCGCGCACGTAACGCAAGGCCGAAAAATCCTCGATCGCGAAGCCAACGCCGTCAAACAGGGTGATTTGGTCCGCTTTCACCCGTCCGGGGGCCGCGCCACTCATCATTTGCCACAACTCGGTCACCGGAAAATCCGCAGGCATCTGCTGGATTTCGCCCTCGATCCGCGTTTGCGGCGGGTATTCGACAAACACACTTGCACGGCTCAGGATATCCTTGTGCAACTCGGTTTTTCCCGGACAGTCGCCGCCAATCGCGTTGATGTGAACACCGGCACCAACCATGTTGTCCGTCAGGATCGTGGCATTTTGTTTGTCCGCCGTGCAGGTCGTGATGATCTGCGCCCCTTCCATCGCTTGCTCCGGCGAGGTGCAAGCCGTCAGTTCCATTCCGAACCCTTGCAGATTACGCATGGCCTTTTGGGTGGCAGCCGGATCAATGTCGTAAAGACGCACGTGGTCTATTGCGCAGATCACCTTCATGGCAAGGGCCTGAAACTCTGATTGCGCGCCGTTGCCGATCATCGCCATCGTCGTTGCGCCTTTCGGGGCCAGATATTTTGCAACCATGGCCGAAGTCGCCGCCGTGCGCAGGGCAGTCAACACGGTCATTTCGCTCAAAAGCACCGGATAGCCCGTGCCGACCGATGCCAACAAACCAAAGGCGGTTACGGTCTGCAACCCTTCTTTAGTGTTCTTGGGATGGCCGTTCACATATTTAAAGCCGTAAACCTCGCCGTCCGACGTGGGCATCAACTCGATCACGCCCTCTTTTGAATGGGACGCCACGCGCGGTGTTTTGTCGAACAATTCCCACCTGCGAAAGTCGTCTTCGATATAGCCCGCCAATCCCCGCAGCATTTCTTCGATGCCGATGTGATGCACAAGCTTCATCATGTTTTCAACGCTGACAAACGGCACAAAGGCCAGTTCGGATGGTTTAGGCGCGGTCATAACGGTGTCTCCAAATTCCGGGTGCAGGCTTCAAAAGGCTTGGGTGGGGCGGTCAAACACGCGTCGCCCCAAAAGCGAGGCCGTCAAATCAACCATCAACGACGCCGTTCGCCCGCGATCGTCCAGAAACGGGTTCAATTCGACCAGATCCAGAGAGGTGACAAGACCGCTGTCGCCCAATATCTCCATCACCAGATGCCCCTCGCGAAAGGTTGCCCCCCCCGGAACAGTTGTCCCGACCGCCGGGGCGATCGCCGGATCAAGGAAATCGACATCAAGCGAAACATGCAACATACCGTTGGCCGCAGCGACCCGCTTCAAAAAACTCGAAAGCGGCTTGGAAATTCCGTGCTCGTCAATGACCCGCATATCGATTGCTGACATTTCACTGTCCTTCAACATCGCCTTTTCGGCCGCATCAACCGACCTGAGGCCGATCATACAGATATTGGCCGCCGGAACGGGCACCGGCATGGGGGTGAATGCCTGGAATCCAGCGGCCCCCGCGATATAGCCAAGCGGCGTGCCGTGAAGATTGCCCGAATCCGTGGTCAACGGCGTGTGCAGGTCGGTATGCGCATCCAGCCACAAAACAAACAACGGGCGACCTTGTGATTGGGCATAGGCCGACATGCCGGCCACAGACCCGATAGAGAGCGCATGATCGCCCCCCAGAAAAATCGGAAACCCGACGGCGGCGGCGTCTTGCCCCGCGATCCGCAACGCATCGGACCAGGCGACAGTTTGCGCCAGCGAATGCACCAGCGGGTTATCACACTGCACATCGCGCAAGGCCGCCGGTGCAATATTGCCAACGTCACAGACCGTGTGCCCCAACGCGACCAGAGTTTCCGACAACTCGGCCGTACGATAGGCATCCGGCCCCATGATGCAGCCCTTTCGGGTTTTGCCACAATCGACAGGTGCCCCGACAAGCACGCAATTTCTGATGTCCACGGGTTCGTTCCTTGTGTGATATCTTCCGAAAGGAGTGTGTATCCAAAAAAAGATGGAAAATAGCGGCCAAAGTGATTAAATCGAAATCAAATTTTCCGAAACGAAAGCAGGATTAGCCATAATGGATAGGCCCGACATTGAAATTATCGCCGAATTGCGGCGTAACGCCCGTATCTCCCTGTCCGATCTGGCAACAATCACCGGACTTTCACGTGTCACCGTCCGCACACGATTGTCACGCCTTCAAGCCGAGGGTGTTATCATCGGTTTTACTGTCGTTCTGGCAGACGATCAAACCGGGCACCCCGTGCGCGGTTTGATGATGTTGGGCATCGAAGGGCGCGGCACCGACCGCATTTCACGCATTCTGGGAGGATTGACAGCCGTTCAGGCGGTGCACTCCACAAATGGCAAGTGGGACCTGATCGTCGAGCTGGGGACCCAGACACTGGTTGATCTGGACGCTGTCCTGTCGCGCATCCGGCGACTGGACGGTGTGACAACAAGTGAAACCAGCCTGCTGCTGGCCACCCAGATGACGACGAAGCACGGCACCTCGCCTGTGTGAACAGACAAACTTACACGCTGTTTTCTGGCCTACACGCCGGTTTCTGGTGGTGGTCCCAAAGACGCCCTCAGGCACAATCGTGTGGGCAGCTCGGTTCGACCGGGGTCCGCCTCGCCGTTGACCATATCAATCAGCAACCTTGCGGCTTGCCGGCCCATCTCGCGGTGAGGCACATGCACAGTGGTGAGGGCAGGATCGACAAGTGTCGCAATATCGATATCGTCAAAGCCGGTAATCGAAACATCCCCCGGGACCCGCAATCCCATTTCCCGGGCCTGCCGCAAGGCCCCTGCGGCAAGAACATCATTGCCGCAGATAACAACAGTCGGAGGGGAGGCACCCGACATCAGCTCGAAAAACGCCGCAGCACCGGTTTCAATGCCATAAGGCACTTCAACCAAATGCAGCAATTCGGGCGACAGACCCTTATCGGACAATGCCGCGCGTATGCCTTCGACACGCGCCCTTGCGCGATCATTGCCACGCTGATGCGCGGAAATCACACCGATTCGGCGGTGTCCCAGCCCGAGCACGACAGTCACAAGCTGTTGCATGGCCAATTTGTTATTGAATCCGATCGAGGGTCGGGGCTGTTCAATATCAAAGACCCAAGCCGTCAGAACAGGCACCGAGTGTTGCGTAAGAAAGCGGTAAATCTCTGCGTCGCGGTCATGACCGATCAGCAACAGACCGTCCGCACCGCGCGCCGTCAGCATCCTGATCTGTTCGTTCTCCAGATCGGCCCGGTACGATGAGCACGCCAGCAACAAAGTTACGCCATGCCTGCTAAGCTCTTGTTGAAAAGCATCAATTCCGCGTGCAAAAACGGCATTCTCCATCGTCGGAATAACCGCCCCGACTGTATGCGTCCGCTTGGCCGCCAAAGCACGCGCCCCGAAATTTGGCGAATACCCAAGCTTTTGAACCGCCGCGAGCACCCGCTCGCGCTTGTCTTGCGTCACAAGATTCGGCGTGTTCAGACATCTCGAAACGGTGGCCGTAGAGACCCCTGCCTCGCGAGAGACATCCTCGAGTGTTGGTGTTTGCGACTTGGGCAAAAGCCTTTTGCTCCGTGTTACAACTTTACGTGAGTGTTGTGGTCCAATCACGGTAACAGTTCAAACCTCAATTGTATTTTCTAAATGTAAGCGCTTGCAAGAATCAATGTTTCATCCTAGCGTTCACATACTGGCGCTTTTTTAAGCTAAAAAAACGAGGGATATTTCTATGTACATGGCAATCTCCGCACTGCTGTTTTCCTGTTACTTTCTCAACGTATCCATGGGTGCCTTTGGCGGCGGTGTGATCTTGAGCGACATACAGGAACTCCTGCTGTTGATCGTTTCGGTCATATTCTTCGTAGCCGCCATTTTGCTGCGGGAGGCAGCAAAGAAGACATCAGATAAATAAAAAAGTCCAAACGGGAGGAAGACTTTGGAGAACGAACTGAAATCGGCAGCACGCCGTAATTTTCTTAAACTGACAGGCACGGGTGCCTTCACAGCCGCTTTGGTTGCCGGAGCCGCAGGAACACTTTGGTCGACAAAAGCCGTCGCCCAAACCGCCAAAGAAGAGCAAGACCGTCAGGCAGCCGCCGAGCATGTCATGACCATCGCGACGGCCTATGTTTATGGCGCCTCGCGCAGCTATCCGATCATGCAGCTTGATCTGAAAGAAAACATCCAGAATGCCACAAATGGCAAGGTCTATGTAAAGCTGGCCCCCGGCGGACAGCTTGGTGCCGGCGGCGCGCTGGTTCAAAAGGTACAGGGTGGCACGATTCAGGCCGCACAGCACTCGCTGGCAAACTTCGCAGCCTTCGCACCTGCCGCTGACCTGATCAACATGCCGTATTTCTGTGGCTCGAACCAGCGCTTCACCAACCTCGTACACTCGGAAGCATGGAAGACGGATGTCGAAGCCAACGTCGAGGCAAAAGGCTTCAAGGCTTTGTTCTACATCGTGATCGACCCGCGCGTTGTTGCCGTTCGCAAAGGTGGCGCAGGCGCAGTTATCACGCCAAGCGACCTGAACGGTGTGAAGTTCCGCGTGCCCGGTTCCAAGATGCTCCAGCAATACTACAAAATGGTTGGCGCAAATCCGACACCGGTTGCATGGGGCGAGACACCCTCCGCGATCAAACAAGGTGTGGCAGATGCGCTTGATCCGTCAGTTGGCGCGCTTTATGTCTTTGGCTTCAAAGACATCCTGAGCCACGTGACCTTTACTCAGGCCGTTCCCGACAGTCAGGTCTTCTCCTGTAACCTCGAATGGTTCAATTCGATGCCTGCCGACATTCAGGACGGCATCATGGTCGCCGCCGAGATCACCGGCCACCAGAACCTTGCAAAAGTTCCCTCGGCACGCAACTACGCCATGGCCGAACTGCGCAAGTCGGGCGTCGAGTTCCACTCGCTTTCCGATGACCAGTTGGCCGAATGGAAAGCCGCAGGCGGCTACCAGCGGTCCGAGTGGGATGAATTCAAGGTCGAACTGGCCGGTTCCATGGATGCCTTCTCACGGCTTGAAGAAGCCGCAGGCACAATGGGCCGTTACTACGTCCACGACGCGTAATCCTCCCCGCCGTCGGCGCTTTGCGCTGGCGGCACCCTTTTTCAATGACAGTGACTGACGGTCAAGGGCTTTAGGCCCGCCCGTTGTGGCGCGGTATGAAAGCGAAAGACATGGGAAATATTTTACACGGCCTGAACAAGAACGCCGAACGTTGGGCGCTTTTGTTTTTCTACGTTTTGCTGGTTGTTACGATGTTCGTAGAGGTCATCCGCCGCGAGGTGTTCGCCTATTCCTCGATCTGGGGCGAAGAAATAGTGCGTTATTCATTCATCTATCTTGCCTGGATCGGTGCCGCGTCGGCGGTCCGCGAACGCGCCCACATCCGCATTGACGTGATCATGCATTATGTCTCCCGGCGCACCAAAACCCTGATTTATATTCTGGGCGATCTGGTGATGCTCGGCGTGGCATTGGTGGCGCTTTACTGGTCATTTGAAACTGTGATGGTTTCGTACAAGTTCGGCTCTGTCAGTCACGGACTGCGTGTTTCGATGGTCTGGTTCCTGGCGGCTGTTCCAATCGGCTTTTCGCTCCTTCTGCTCAGGCTGGTACAATCGTTGATCCGTGATTTCGCTGACCTTCGTTCGGGAAAACCCGTCTACGAAGGCGACAAACTCTTTGATTGAGGGGCGCAACAATGCTTTTTCCTAGTTTTGCAGACCAATCGGTGATCCTTGGATGGGACTTTTACGGGCCGGTTATCGTATTTGTCGTGTTTTGCGCGCTGGCCATTCCGATTTGGGCCGCGATCGGCGCGGCCGCCATTTCGATGTTGCTTTTGTCAGGCGCTCTGCCGCTTTCGTTGTTGGGTGAATCCCTGTTCGACGGGATTGACGCCTTTGCGCTGACGGCGGTGCCGTTGTTCATTCTGACCGGGGACGTTCTGGTCCGAACCGGCCTCAGTCGTAAATTTCTGAATGTTGCCGAGGCGCTTACCTGTTGGACCAAGGGCGGTTTCGGATCGGCAACGGTTCTGGTGTGCGGCATGTTCTCTGCAATTTCGGGGTCGGATGCGGCGGGGGCTGCGGCCGTCGGGCGCATGACAATCGACCGGCTGGTCGAGTCCGGTTATCCGCGTCCCTATGCGTGTGCTTTGGTGGCCGCAGGTGCCTGTACCGGCGTGCTTATTCCCCCCTCGATCGCGTACATCATTATCGGCCTTGTTCTTGGCATCTCGGCCTCGACCCTGTTCATTGCCGCGCTCATTCCGGGCATTGCCATTCTGGTCGCCATTCTGGTCACAAACCTCGTGATGAACCGTATCTATGCGTATGAGGGCGGCACCAAGATGACTTTTGGCGAGTGGGCGGCCAATCTTGGTCAATCCATTGCTACGGGATGGTATGCCTTTCTGGTGCCGGGGATCATCTTTTACGGCATTTTTTCAGGCCGGCTGACCCCGACAGAGGCTGGCGCAACGGCAGTCATCGTTACGATCATTATCGGTTTCATCCTTGGCACGCTCAAGTTTTCCGATTTTCCGGCAATGCTGATCAGCTCCGCCAAGGTGAACGGCGTCATCCTTCCTATCATCGCCTTTTCCCTGCCACTGGCACAGGCCTTGGCAATCATGGGCGTCCCCCAAGGGTTCGTATCATCAATCTCGAACCTGACCGACGATCCGACGCTGTTGATCCTGTTGATGATCGGCATCCTGATTGCGGCCGGATGCGTGATGGAGACAACACCCAACATCGTCATTCTGGCACCGATCCTCAAACCCTTGGCAGATTCCATCGGGATGCATGAAATTCAGTTCTGCATCATGATGATCACCGCTCTGGGTGTCGGTTTCATCACACCACCGCTGGGACTGAACTTGTTCGTCGTCTCGGGGATCACCGGCGAATCCGTGCTCAAGATTGCATCAAGGGTCGGCCCCTTCGTCTTCTTCATGCTTATTGTGACTTTGTTGATCGCCTACATCCCTGCGATTTCCCTCACAATGCTGCCCGACAACCTGCGATAAAGGCAAAAAAAATGGCTCGCGATTACCTTAAAAAAGCAACAAAAACAGCAACGACAGATGCCGGCGACGTGCGTGCCACGGTGCAAGGGATCCTTGATGACATCGAAGGGGGCGGCGATGCCGCGGCTTTGAAATACACCGAGAAATTCGACAAGTATTTCGGCAGCACCCTTTTGAGTGAAGAAGAGATCGCCACCGCGACGGCGCGTGTCAGCCAACGGCTCAAGGACGACATCGCCTTTGCGCATGACAACGTGCGCCGCTTTGCCGAGGCGCAAAAATCGACCCTTCAGGATATCCAGCTCGAGATCGTTCCCGGCCTGATTGCCGGACAAAAGGCGATCCCGTGTCGCGCCGCCGGATGCTATGTTCCGGGCGGGCGGTATAGCCACGTGGCCAGCGCCATCATGACGGTCACAACCGCCAAGGTTGCAGGCTGCTCCCACATCACCGCCTGTTCACCGCCGCGCGCCGATGAAGGCGTGGCACCGGCCATTATTTATGCCGCCAACCTGTGCGGCGCCGACAAGATCCTTGCGATGGGCGGGGTTCAGGGGGTTGCCGCGATGACCTTTGGCCTGTTCGGGTTGCCACCCGCCGATATTCTTGTCGGTCCCGGCAACCAGTTCGTCGCCGAAGCAAAGCGGATCCTGTTCGGCCGTGTCGGGATCGACATGATCGCCGGCCCGACAGACAGCCTGATCCTTGCCGATGCCTCTGCCGACGCGTTCATTGTTGCGACCGATCTGGTCGGGCAAGCCGAGCATGGCTACAACTCGCCGGTCTGGCTGATTACCGACAACCGCCCGCTAGCGGAAAAGGTCATGGAGATCGTGCCGAAACTGATCGCGGATCTGCCGCAGTTGAACCGCGAAAACGCCGAAGCTGCGTGGCGCGATTATGCCGAGGTGATCGTCTGTGCCGACCGTGAAGAAATGGCCGCAACATCGGACGATTACGCCCCCGAGCACCTGACGGTGCAGGCCGAGGATCTGGAGTGGTGGCTGGAACGGCTGCAATGTTACGGCTCGCTGTTTCTGGGTGAGGAAACCACCGTTGCCTACGGCGACAAGGCATCGGGTACGAACCACGTTCTGCCAACATCGCAATCTGCGAAATACACAGGCGGACTTTCGGTGCACAAGTACATGAAGATCGTAACATGGCAGCGCGCCACCCGCGCCGGATCAAAGCCCGTCGCCGAAGCAACAGCGCGTATCTCGCGCCTCGAAGGGATGGAGGGGCACGCCCGCACCGCCGATGCGCGGCTCGCCAAATACTTCCCCGGCGAGAATTTTGACCTTTCAGGGACCTACTGAACCCATGACCGACCTGTTCGATGTGCGCGGTAAAGTTGTTTGTGTGACGGGGGCCAGTTCCGGCCTCGGTCACAGAGCGGCCTTGATGCTCGGTGCCGCCGGGGCGCGGGTGGTCGGTGTGGCAAGGCGCGCCGACGCCTTGCAAGCCTGGCAGGATCAATCCACCGGCGAGACAGCCGTCATTTGTGCCGATCTTTCGGACCGGTCAGCGTTGCGCGACATCGCGGCACAGGTGGCGCTGCCGTTCGGGGCGCCGGACATCCTGATCAATGCCGCAGGCATCAACACCCGCGAGCATGCCGATGACGTCACCGATGCGGGTTGGGATACGACTTTGAACCTCAATCTGGCGACACCGTTCTTTCTTGCGCAAGCGATGGTCGGCGCGATGAAGTCAAAAGGCTGGGGGCGTATCATCAACTTTGCCTCGTTGCAGTCGCGCCGCGCCTTTGGCTCGGGCATCAGCTATGGCGCGTCCAAGGGCGGCGTCGAGCAACTGACCCGCGCCATGGCCGAGGCATGGTCGGGCAACGGCATCACGGCAAACGCGGTCGCGCCCGGCTTCTTTCGCACCGAACTGACCGGCCCTGTGTTTGCCAACCCGTTACTGGCCCAGAAGAACGCCGACCAGACCTGTATCGGGCGCAACGGCGAACCTGATGATCTGGACGGTCCTTTGATGTTCTTTTGCAGTGCCGCGTCGGATTATGTTACCGGGCAGACCCTGTTCGTGGACGGAGGATTTACAGCAAAATGAAAGCTTTGATCTATACGGGCTTGAAAACCCTTGAGCACCGCGACGTCCCCTGCCCCGACCCGAAACCGGGTGAAGACCTGATCAAGGTCATGGTATCGGGAATTTGCGGGTCTGACATGCATGCGTTTCTCGGGCATGACAACCGCCGCCCTGCCCCCCTGATCCTTGGTCACGAGGCCGCCGGCGTTGTCACCGGTGGTACAAATCACGGGCGACGGGTGACGATAAATCCGCTCGTGACCTGCCAAACCTGCGACAATTGCCGTGCTGGCCGGACCAACCTGTGCCCGCAACGACAGATTATCTCGATGCCCCCGCGTGAGGGAGCTTTTGCAGAATATGTCACGATGCCCCGCGAGAACCTTGTCACCGTGCCCGACAGCGTGCCGCTGGAAAAGGCAGCACTGGCCGAACCGCTGGCGTGCGGTTGGCATGGGGTGCGGGTCGGGCTTGGCCGCACCCAAGCCGCCACAAACTCTTTGCGCGGATTGGCGATCGGGGGCGGGGCCATCGGTATCGGCGCAGCACTGGCGATGCAGGCCCAAGGCGTCACCGACATCACCCTGATCGAGCCAAACGAGATCCGGCGCGACTATCTGCACGACAAATGCAGCTTTCGCGTGATCCATCCTGACGCCCTTGAGGAAAACGCCTTGTTCGACATGGTCGTTGACGGTGTCGGGTATGCGGCCACACGCGCCACGGCCTCGCAACGGGCCTGCCCTGGCGGGGTAATCGTTCACATCGGCCTTGGGGAGGATACCGGCGGGCTTGATATCCGGCGGATGACCTTGCAGGAAATTACCTTTGTCGGCACCTATACTTATACCGCCGAAGATTTCCGCCAAACCGCCGCCGCGATTTTCGAGGGTCGTCTTGGTGCGCTCGACTGGGCGACGACATTGCCCTTGATGCAGGGCCAAAGCGCGTTCGAGGATATCCGCTCGGGGCGCGCCGCCGCCCCCAAGATACTCCTGATACCCGAACACGCCGGAACAGATCAGTAGGCCCGCATCAAAGGGCGACAATATTTACCGACGCGGCCACCACGGCCCGTTCAGAACTGGAGACCACATGTACCAGAAAGTGATCGTATCCTTGTCGCTGGATCAAGGTTTCAGCGAACGTGCTTTTGAAACTGCCCGTGCCCTAAAGGCCGAAAATGGCATGATTTACGCCGTTCACGTCTATGAACCCCTTCAGGGATCAGCCAGCGCCTATGTCACCGACGAGGCCGTCAACCAAGCCTACAGCAAAGCCAAAGAGACACTTGACGGACGGGTCAACAAAGCTCCCGATGTCGAGGCGGTTCTGCTCAAGGGGCACTCCGGTCGCGCCATAACAGATTACGCACACGATATCGGCGCAGACTGCATAATTGTAGGCTCTCACAAGCCCGGCCTGAAGGACTTTCTGTTGGGTTCCACAGCCGCGCGGATCGTGCGCCACGCCCCCTGCAGCGTCGTGGTCCTGCGCTAAGCTGACTACAGAAAAATGTCCTCGCTTCCCAAGGAGCCTCCTCCAGTGTCATTCCACACCACGATCGTGAATGATTTTGTCGCCAATGGCACCCCGTTCGTGTCACACGAGGTGTGCAAGCCACTGGTCGGGGTGATCGACGCCACTTTCCAAAGAGGATACGGCGAATGACCCGTTCCAGAATTCTGAAAGAAACCGCCCCGATCCTGCGCAACCGACTTGTTGTTTGCGCCATCGGCACTCCGGATCAGGAACTTTATGCAATTAACGTGCAACCGCGCAAAGTTTCCAAACCTGACACGATGGGCCATGCTGCGTCGACCGGATCAGGTCTGGCGCTTGCGCAGCCAAAACAGGTTATCGCCATCAGCCGCAAATGCGAAAGCAGAAATAAAACCAGCCCCGTCATCCCCGTAGATCCTGTCGCTATCAGCGACCGGTTCATGACGGCCTTTC
>JBLHUT010000068.1:0-13245 GCA_047629975.1 Paracoccaceae bacterium | reverse complement strand
GGTCGAAGCCGCTGCATTTGCGTCTCCGTCAGCCAATAAAGATTGCTCATCATATCCCCCTAAAACTGGGGGTCGTGAATCATGACAACGCAATAACCTCAATCAGTTAATGGGTCCTGACCCTAGAGTAGCGACTCAGCTGGTTTGTGTTCGTTGCGTAAAACTGACACCGATACGGGACGCAGCATTTTAGAATTCGGGCTCGAACACTAAACCATAGCGCCGCAGGGTCACACAGAACACAAATTCGACGCCGGTCGTGGTCTGGTTGCGCTCTCCATCAGATGCTGCTTGAAATACGTCACATCATCCGGCGTCGCCATCTCCGCAGACCGCCTACAGGCGCACAAGTGACTGTTCTGTGTACCGGTTCAAAATTGCGGGCTGTCATGCCAGCGATCATGTACGCGATCATGTACGCACGAAGGAGCGTCATTGGCGCCGATTGCTCATCGGAATGTCCCGTATCAATCAAGACGAGATCACCTCGATTAACACCACATGCCCAACATCACAAAACGCGGAACAGATCCCAGCTTGGCGAAAAACCAACCACATGCGCCCTATGGTGGAGCAATTTAGTGCCAGAACCCATACAACTGATTTCCTGCATTGCGGCGAATGGCGGCTCAGCGAATTTTCGAAAGCGCGACAGCTTAATCCAAAAATCGCTTGCAGGTTTTGGTCTCTACCTCGCCAACACTGCGTAATCTGACATGCCGTCTAAACTTTCCAGTTCCTTCCAGCACACCGTTCGGGTCTTCGAACTGAATACCTTTGGCAAGCTCGAATGATACATAATCGGCATAGACATACAAACCGCCAATGCGGCTTTTGGGATTGTCTGTTTCAAGCTCGATTACAGTGCCGCCGTACATCGGTCGCATGTTGGCGTCAGGTGCCAGCCCAATTATCATTTCTTCCAGCCTGTCGATAATCTTCGCCTTCGCAACGTCGTCCATGTCATGCCGAACCTACGATGGGGGAGGCAATTTCAACGATACAACCGTTCAGGTCATGAACATATGCCACTGTCTGTCCCCATGGCTTTTCGCTTGGGGCGCTGACCGGCTGGCAACCCTCTGACAGGGCTTGTTCAAAGGCGGTTGCCACATCATCTGTGACAAAACAAATTTCCCATGCGGCCGCGATCGCTGACCGCGGTGCGAATGCGGTCTCCCCGCAGGGCTGACTTGATCCACTGGATCAAGTCCAAGATGCCCAAGCCCCCGCAATAATGTCCAGTCACGCAAGCCATGCACTGCCGTCCCGGGAACGACGCGCTCCGCGCATCGAAGTACTTGGGTCGCGCTCTCGGGCGGAACTGGCGCGGATCCCACCGCGGAAGTCGCGTCGAGACAATCCCTCTCGTGACTTTGCTGCGCAATGCACCGCGGGTCAGCGGATGCATTGCGTGAAACGGCCGGGTCAGCGCCTTATGGCGCGGGATTTCGACCGTCAGGTCGCGGGGGTTCAGGTGCGCATCGCGATCCTGAATGGCGACACCGCCCTTGGCATAACCGTCACGAAAACGGTGGGATGAATCCGTCTGGGCAAAGGAGAGCTATGTCCGAGCGTTGATTTGTGCAAAAGGGTCACGTCGCGCGATGATGTTTAAAACCTCGTGAGCGCCATCGTTTCAAACATCGAATGGCTTTCAGCTGTGCGCCGCGCGACGTATTCCCTCGTCTTCGGGTCTAACCGCAACCGCCCGATTGCAATTTTGTGGAGCGCGCTCTTGGCGGCACGATCGCCACCCCGGTTCAATCGGGGTCTTGTGGTTTTGCCTGATGACGCCGGAACCGGGCTGACGCCACAATGGATCACGAAGGCGGCTTCAGATTTGAGCCGTTCCGGACTGTCGTCTGGGGTTAGCAACACTTAAGCTGCGCTGTTCAGCCCGACCCCGCAGTACGTGATCATATCCGGGGCACGGGTCTGTGACTATTGCCTCGATCCTATCATCCAGATCGGCAATCTTATTGTGCAATTCAAGATATCGGCGCGCCAGCGATTTGAATACGATCTGGTAAACCTCTTCAACGTCTTGATAACCTGTCAAGTCGGGTCACCTATGCTGCCAAGGTCCCTATCAATTGCGTGCGGGTCATGTTGCACAAAAGGCCAAGCGCGAAAACTAGTGTGGTCTGTATGATCTGCAACGCAACCCGCCGGACTTGGATCGCCGTCTTGCGACAAACGTTTTAACACACGTAGGGCTTTTATCATGCCATCTCGACTGCGCGGGGTCACCGTGCGCCGCTCTGTGAAGGCCGCACTTTGCACTCCGAACCGGCTTTGTTGCACAAGTAAGTTGATGGGATTCACTGCATGAATCCAGCGTGATAGAAGAGGGCGATGAGCAGTTGGGCCCCTACGAAGTACAAGACCAAGAATTGGTCGTCTTACAATGAAAGCTTGAAGCAGCGTGGATCGTTGTCGATATGGTTTGATCAGGAGATGGTTTGGACACCGCCATCAAGCGGCAAGCGCGGTCGGCGCCAGCAATTCAGTGATACCGCCATTCAGACCTGCTTGATGCTGAAAGTCCTGTTTGGCATGCCGCTTCGCCAGACAACCGGGTTCTTCCAGAGCTTGCTGCGGCTGGCCGGATTGGACCGGGCCACGCCGGATTTCGGCACCTTATGCTGACGTCAGAAAACACTGAACGTGAGCCTGCCGTATCGCGGCTCCACAGGGCCATTGAACCTGCTCATCGATAGCACAGGCATCAAGGCCGAAGGGGAAGGAGAGTGGAATGCGCGCAAGCATGGCGGCTCCAAACGCCGTGCTTGGCGTGATATACATATCGGTATCGATGAGAAAACGCTGGAAGTTCAGGCGGTCGAAGTCACCGGCAGCTACATTATTGATGCTCCCTTGCTACCCGAACTACTAAATCAAATCCCGCCCGATCAAGACATCGGCAGCGTTACCGCCCCGTCTCGTGCATGCTGGCATGCACTGCCGGGCAGTGAACAAGCGCCGGAGCCATTGCCCGAAACGACGCGGTCAGTGCGCAACGATACCCGGGGCGCACTTTGTGGCGACGCTGGAGTGGATGCCACCGCCGAAGCCCTGTCGAGACCAAGATGCATTGTATGAAACTACTCGGCCAATCGCTGATGGCCAGGACCTTCGACAGGCAGGTCGCGGAAATCCAAATCCGCATCGCGGTGCTGAACCGCTACACCGCTCTTGGTATACCTGTCACGGAACCTGTAGGGTAAGTGCGTCCGGGGAAAGGGGAAGAACATCCTTCACCCGATTTGTGCAACAAAGCCTCTCATTGTGTTACCTCGCTTGCTACCTCGCAGATCAGATCGGCGATCAGGGCGCAGTCCGCTTCGGAAAAGCTGAGTGGCAGGCGCATGTCGAAAAGCGTGGCAAGGATACGGTCGGTCCGGGGCAAATCTTGCGCCGCGACATAGTGCCAGCTTGGATGCGCCGAAGTAAATCCGACAGGTTGGGCTGCGCCGAACCACTTTAGCTCGACGCCGCGTGCCAGTGCCGCGTCCAGAAGGGCGCGGCACTGGCACGCGGTAAAATCGGGCATGAGAAACTGGATGGACGAGCCGACATGAAGCTCTTGATCGGGCAGGGGGATGGTCGTGATGTCGGGATGCTGTTTGAGGCCGGCCTCGACGGTGCGGTACCGCGCGTTCCAACGCACGACGTTGGTATCAAGCAGGGTCAGTTGCGGGCGCAAGATGGCCGCGCGCAACGCGTCCATCCGGGCCGAGCAATTCGGCATCTGGTAACGCGCCTCGGCAAAGGCCTCGGTTGCCGGGCCGGCGCCATGCCGGGCGTACATCATGTAACTGCCAGACAGGATGGTCGCCCGCGCGGCAATTTCCGCGTCGTCCGTGGTCAAAAACCCGCCTTCGCCAGAATTCATGTGTTTATAGGTCTGCGTTGAAAAACAGGCCACTTTGCCAAAATTACCCGAGCGCGTGCCGTTCCAGCGAGCCCCCATCGTGTGGGCACAATCCTCGATCACGGTGACGTCTGCGGCGTCACATATCCGCATCAGCCTGTCCATGTCGCACAGGTGGCCGCGCATATGCGACAACAGCAGGATGCGCGCACCCGAGCCTGCGATCTTGACCTCCAGATCTTCCAGATCAAGCCGCAGCGCGGTGTCGATCTCGACCAGAACGGCTGTGCCACCCACGGCACTGATGGCGCCGGGCACCGGGGCCAGTGTGAAGCCGTTGGTAAGCACCGGATCGCCCGGGCGCAGGCCGCAGGCGCGCAACGCGATCTGCATCGCCTGACCGCCTGAAGTGACTGCAAGGCAATACCGGCGGCCTTGCCAATCGCGATACGCGGCCTCGAGTTGCTCGACCTCTCCCGGCGCGCTCCCCACGAGGTTGTAACGATGCAGCCGTCCCGATCGCAAGACCGCCACCGCCGCGTCGATGGCCGCTTCGGGGATAGGCTCTTGCTGGGTGAATGACCCTGTGAATTTGCGTACCACGGGTGGCCTCCCTAGTTAGAGTGTGACCCGGCGGTCACTGCTGTTTAAGGCGAAAGCATTTCCGCCAAGTTTACCGGCACCCAAGGTGGGCCGGCACACAACCCGCTCATCCTTGAATTTGTCATCTGTATGCCCAATCATCTGTGGGCCCCGTCATATGCTGACCTCGTCACCGCACCCATCGTCTTGCTACGGTCCGTTTGCACCACCGTGCAATCCGCAAGTCAAGGCCGGTGCCTTGACCCGCCCGCGCGGCGACGCGCAGCCCGTTCCCGAACGACGCCAACTCACCCGAACCAGCGCCAGCACCAATCGCCCTTGACCAGAACCCGAGGGCGCGCGGCGCGCCCTGCGACATTACCCTCGCATGAGCGTGTAATCGGGATCATAAGGCGAGGGTGCGATAACGGCGGCCGACACGAGATCGCCGTAAAGGTCGATCTGAATGGCGCTCCCCACGGCGCCGAGGTCCGGTTCGACAAATGCATAGGCCAGGTTCATCGCCATCCGGTGCCCCCAATCGCCCGATGTCACCGTGCCCACGACCTTGCCGTCGTGCATCAGCGACGCGCCGCCATGGGCCGGGGCGTGGTCGGCCTCGACTTTTAGCGTCACCAGCTTTTTGCGCATACCCTCGGCCTTGCGGCTTTGCAGCGCGTCCTTGCCGATAAAATCACGCTTTCCCAGCTTGACGAAACGGTCAAGCCCGGTTTCGAACGGGTCGAACTCGGTCAGAAGATCCGCCTTCCAGTGCAAAAAGCCTTTCTCCATCCGCATCGAGTCGACCGCACGTGCGCCAAAGAGTTTCAGCCCGTGCGCCTCGCCTGCTTTGCGCAACGCCAGATAGGCGCCATAAAGCGACGCGTTCGGAATGTGGATTTCATAGGCAAGCTCGCCGGAAAAACTGACCCCAAGCACGGTTGCCGGGGCGAATCCGATGAAGCATTCGCGCGCGCTGAGCCACGGGAAGGCGTCGCGCGACCAGTCGCCGCGCGCGCAGGCCGACAGCACGTCACGCGCCTTGGGGCCGGCCAGAACAAGGATCGTCTGGTCGTTGGTCAGGCTGCGGATTGTGACGTCTTCGTCCTTCGTCAGATGCATCCGCAGCCAGTCCATGTCGTGGAATTCACTCGCCGCCGCCGAGCCGTACCAGATGCGTTCGGGTCCGCGATCGCTGGCGGGCAGGTTGGTGATCGTCGCCTCGCCCTTGACCATGCCGTGATGGTTCAGCAAGTAGCCCAGCCCGACGCGGCCCGCGCGCTTGGTCACTGTGCCGCAGAACATGCGGTCGAGGAACCTGTGCCGATCCGCACCCGTGATTTCGAACCGGTTGAAGCCGTTGACTTCGCACAGCCCGACATTGTGCTGCACATTCCGTATCTCGGCGGCGACCACGTCGAAGGCTTCGTCGAAATCGAAACTTAACGTCGGGTGGAAGTCGGGCGTGGGCTTGATGTAATCGACACGCTCCCAGCCGTTCACGACCGTGAACTCGGCGCCTTCGGCGGCAAGGACGGGTGTCAATGGCGTGGTCTTGGCTGGCCGGCCTGCGGGGCGGTGCTCGTGCGGGAAGTGAAAGCGGAATTCGTTCTGGTAATCCTCGATCGCCTTCAACGCCGTCAACTCGACATTGGCATGCCCGGCAAAGCGGCGCGGGTCGATCACCCAAGTGTCGTAACAGGCCTCGCCATGCACGATCTGCTGCGCCAGCAGCCAGCCGTGCCCGCCGCCTTCGCCAAGTCCCGCGCGCAAGCCGATGATGCAAAAGGCGTTTCGTTTGCCGGGGATCGGACCGACCAGCGGGGCACCGTCGATGGTGTAGGTGATCGGGCCGTTGACGACGCGCTTGATGCCGGCCTCTGCCAGCACTGGCATCCGCGCGAACGCGCCCTCCAGCACGTCCATCACACGGTCCAGATCGTCGGGGCACAAATCATTCGAGAAGCCCGGGCTGATCCCGTCCATTCCCCAGGTCCGGCAATCCTGTTCGTAAAAGCCCACCAACAGGCCGTTCTTTTCCTGCCGCGAATAATAATCGGAGATGGGGCAGCGCAGCAGCGGCATCCGGTGGCCCGCCTCTGCGATGGCCGGAATGTCTTCGGTCACGAAATACTGGTGCTCCATAGAGGTAACAGGGTGATGTACCCCCATCATCGCGCCCACTTCGTTCACGCGGTAGCCGCAGGCATTCACGACGATATCGGCGTCGATTGTGCCTTTGTCGGTTTCGACGGTCCATGTGTCGTCGTCTTTTTGGGTCAGCCCGGTGACATTGGTCTGGCGGTATACCTCGGCACCGGCCTTTCGCGCATGAAAGGCCAGCGCCTGACAAAGCTGCGCAGGGTCGATATCGCCGTCCTCGCCATCCCAGAGACCGCCCAGCAGGTTGTCCGACGAAATGAGGGGGTGACGACGTGCGCATTCCTGGGCGTCGATGACCTCGTAGGTCACGCCCATACCGCGCGCCATCGACGCAAAATGCCGGTAACCTTGCATCTGCGCTTGGGTATTGGCCAACCGGAGGCCGCCATCGCCGTGATGATAGCCCACCGGATACTCCGGATCGTCGCGCAGTTTTTTGTAAAGGGCGATGGAATGGCTCTTGAGGCCCACCATCGTCTGGTTCGCCCCAAAGTTCGTCACCTGCGCCGCGGAATGCCATGTCGTACCAGAGGTAAGCTCGTCGCGCTCGATCAGGACGACGTCGCTCCAGCCTTCTTGAGTAAGATGATAGAGCGTCGAGCAACCGGCGATTCCTCCGCCGATGACTACTACCTTTGTTCGCGATTTCATGGGGCCTCTCCAAAGCTGCTTCATGGAGTAAGGCGCGCATCGCGGTCTTGCCGCAACGTTCGGCTCCGAGTTTTCAAAATATCGAACTATACTTGCGACGAAATGATATAATGCGCACCTTTGCACGGCAGCGCGGAGAGGTACCCGGAATGCGAGGGCAGGGGATGGCGCCGGTTTCGGTGGTTTTACGCGATCCCGCCCGGTTCAAGGTCGCCCCCGCCCCGCCCGGGTCAAGATCGCCCCCGCCCCGCGCGCATTCAGGTGACAAGCGTAAAGCTGTCCGCGAGCCACGGGTTGCTTTTATGAAGGGGCGCAATGGCGTGCTCAAGGATCAGGCGGCGCAGCTCGCTGTCGATAATATCGACAAGCGAATTCGAGCAATCGGGTGTGATGACAATGGCCAACGTGCGCGAAAAGGTCTTGCCGGGAAAGCGGTGCATCCGGAGTTTCGAATGGAACCGTTTTGCGCGGGAAAAATGCAACGGGGTGGTTATTGTCCATCCGGCACCGGCGGCCACCATTGCCATAAGTGTTTGATGGCTGCTGCATTCGAACCTTTGGGGGGCTGATACGCCGATACGACGAAGTTGCGACTCGATCTGTTGCGCGATCATCAAGTTGCTGGAAAAGCGCAGGAAGGGCAGTTTCGTGCGCCCCTCTACGATTTCTGTCAGGGATCTGTCGTCAACCAGCGGAAGGACAATGACAAACGGGTCGCGCAGCAATGGACGATCCTGAAGATCACGGATGCTCTCGCTTGGCGTGGTCGTCACGCCCATATCCAATTGGCGGTCGCGCAACATCGTTATGATCGAATGGCTGGAATCGGTATGATACATAAAATCGCAAGTGGGCATTCTCGCCGACAGATACACGGCCAGCTCTGGGGTGATGTCGCTGTCGAAATCATCGATCGTGCCGATCCGCAGGAAACTGGCGTCCGAGATGGTCCCGCCCGAGGCTTCGGCTTTGGCCTTGCGGATCGAATGGAGCGCTTGGTCAATATTGCGCAAGAACGCGGTGCCCTTGGGCGTTAGCACCATCGGCCTTCGAGCATGGTTGAAAAGCTCCACGCCCAGATGATCCTCCAGACTGCGAAGATGATAGGACACTGTGCTGATCGTCAGACCCGATTCCCGCGCCGCCGCCTGAAGCGTTCCCTTTTGCGCGCAAATCTGAAACAGCTCCAGCCATTTCAGGTTGAGATCCTTGGATGTCGAGCGCCGAGTCATTGGAAAACCCCCTGAACAGGTTTGAGATAGGCACCTTATTTCGAAATATAGGAAATATAAATCTCAATTTATCTCACAAAGCAAATTGTCGTCGGATATTTCTGTATTCCGTGGAAGCATTTGAGACGCAGAGCGGTTGCCGCTCGGCACGGTGCGATTTTGCCGGTTAAACGAGCAAGGGACCGGATGGCAGGGTTTAAAGCCATTTGGCTATCGGGAGTTCGACTGTGACACAAATGCACCGTTCGTCACGCGGCATGCCTTACGGCAACCATCCTCGGCACAGATCGAGGAGGAACCGGCTGTCTTCTCGGGCAGTTTGGCAAAACCCGCTGAAATCGGGTCCAACGACACGACAAAAAAACCAACAGAGAGTAGATTGAAAATGAAAAACGGAACCAAACGGATTACGATCCTGGCGAGTGTCATTGCTGCATTTGCGGCACAGGGCGCAACAGCACAAGAACAGCTGACAGTCGGGTATTTTCAAGAATGGCCGATGCCTTTCCAATACGCCAAGGTCGAAGGCATGTACGACGACGCGTTGGGCATGGAAGTCCAATGGCGCGCCTTTGATACCGGCACTGCGATGAGCGCGGCAATGGCGTCGGGTGACGTGCAGCTTTCGGTCAGCCAGGGTGTGCCGCCTTTTGTGGTTGCGGCAAGCGCGGGCCAGGACCTGCAAGTTCTCGATGTGGCGGTCAGCTATGCTGAAAACGACAATTGCGTTGTGCGCGAAGCGCTTGAGATCGACAAAGACAGTGCCGGCGAACTTGCTGGCAAAAAAGTTGCCGTGCCGTTGGGTACTGCCGCGCATTATAATTTCATCGTGCAGATGAACCACTTCGGCGTGGACATCGGATCGATGCAGGTCGTCAACATGGCCCCGCCCGAAGGTGCCGCGGCGATCGCGCAGGGATCGATCGACATGGCCTGTGGCTGGGGCGGAAGCCTGCGCCGGATGCTGGAGCACGGCAACATTCTGTTGACTGGCGCAGAGAAAGAAGCGCTGGGTATCCTCGTCTTCGACGTGACCTCCGGCCCAAGTGACTATGTTGCCGAAAATCCTGACGTGGTGGCGGCGTTTCTTGCTGTGACGGCCGAGGCAAACACGATGTGGAACAGCGGTGAGAACACCGAGATGATGTTGCCCGTGATCGCCAAGGACGCCGGCATGGACGAAGACGCCGCCAGAGCCACAATGGCAACCTTCACGTTTCCCTCCGTTGCCGATCAGCTTAGCCCGAAGTGGTTTGGCGGCGGCGCGCAAGGGTTCATGAAGGGCGTTGCTGATGTCTTCGTGGCAGCGGGCAGTTTCGACGTCGCAAAGGATGATTATTCCGGGAACGTCAATGTCGGGCCGCTGACGCAAGCCGGCGACATGTAACGACAAAAACTGCGCGGGCCCGTACGGATACGGGCCCGCGTTTTCTAAACACTGATAACTCAAAGGGTGTGTGGTGCCGTATGTCGAAACTTTCGGTCAATAATCTTTCCATGCGGTTCGACCTTCCCAACGGAAGCTTTGTGCAAGCGCTCAAGGATGTCTCGCTGGAAATAGAAAGTGGCGAGCTGATGAGCGTGCTGGGGCCTTCGGGCTGTGGCAAGACCACGTTTCTCAATATCCTTGCGGGGTTTCTGGCTCCGACAGAGGGGAGCGTGACGCTCAATGAACATGCCGTGACAGGCCCCGGAGCCGAGCGTGGAATGGTCTTTCAGCAAGGCGCGCTGTTCGAGTGGATGAGTGTGCGGGACAATGTAAGTTTCGGGCCGCGGATGGCGGGCCTAAAGAAAAAAGACTACACGGAGAATGTGAACCACTTGCTTGACGTAGTCGGCCTTCAGGATTTCAAGGACAAGTCGGTTTACGAGCTTTCGGGCGGTATGCAGCAGCGGGTCGCTTTGGCACGGTGTCTTGCAAACGATCCGGACGTGATCCTGATGGACGAGCCGCTGGGGGCGCTGGACGCGCTCACGCGTGAGAAAATGCAAGGGCTGGTTCTGCGTCTGTGGAAAGAAACCGGCAAGACGATCATCCTGATCACCCATTCGGTCGAGGAAGCCCTGCTGCTTGGTCAGCGGCTATTGGTGATGGCGCCGCGACCGGGACGCATCCACAAGGAATACCGCCTGCCGTTTGCTGCGGCAGGCGTGGGCCAGGACCTGCGGGCCGTAAAGCGTGATCCGGAATTTGCCGCAAAACGCGAGGAAATCCTTTCTATGATCTGGGACATGGAAGATGAGATTATGGGCCGCACAGAGGGGGCAAAAACATGATCGTTCTTGTCATTTATATCGCCATGTTCTGTGCCGCATTCGCCGTTGTGCGTTTCGGGGTGAGCAAAATCAGGGTGCGGCGCGATTTCACCTCCCTCAAGACGGTGACCTTTGGCGACGAGAGCGCGGTGCGCCCCGATCGATGGGCCAGTATTTTGTCGGTGCTCACGCTCTTTTTCCTGTGGGGGGCCTTTACCGGCTCGGACTGGGTGCCCGTTCACGCGCCGGGCCCGTTTGTCGGCGACACGCAGTTCACTTATACCATGGAAGCACCTGACGGCGCACGCGACGACGCCACCGTCTATGCCCGCGTCTTTCCCACCGGAGAAACGCGCGAGCCTATCGACGTGGAGCCCGGAGACGGTTTTGCGAAAGACGATTCCGTTGCCCTCGCGGCGTGGCGTTCGGATCTGGTGCTGATGGACAAGAACGACGAGATCACCCGCCGTGACGGTGCCCGTGTTGTCGCGATCGATGGCCAACCCGTGTCGCCGGGAAGCCGGATCGAGGTTGCCGACGGCGTTGTCGCGGTGACATCGAAAGGATCGCTGAACTTCGTGCCCGACGCGGGCATGCAGATGGAGCCGATCTGGCTTCCTTCACCCGAAGCAGTTGTGGCCCGTATCAAGGAAATATCGGCGCAAGGATATCAGAATTTTACGCTGTGGGAACATCTCTATTGGTCACTGTACCGTGTTGTCGTGGGCTTCATTTGCGGTGCGCTTGTCGGTATTCCGCTGGGCTATGCCATGGGTCTCAGCGGCTGGTTCCGCGGCTGGTTCGATCCGATCGTTGAATTCATGCGTCCGGTGCCTCCGCTGGCGTTGATCCCGCTGGTGATCATCTGGGCGGGGATCGGCGAGAGCGGCAAGATCATCTTGCTGTTTCTGGCGGCCCTGTGGATCATGGCAATCTCGGCGCGTGCGGGCGTGTCGGGGGTGGCAATTTCCAAGGTGCACGCGGCTTATTCACTTGGGGCGAGCCGCTGGCAGGTTTTGCGACATGTGATCGTGCCGAACTCTTTGCCGGAAATCTTTACTGGTGCGCGGGTTGCCATGGGGGTCTGTTGGGGAACGGTGGTCGCGGCTGAATTGGTCGCGGCCGAAAAAGGCGCGGGCATGATGATCATGGTCGCCAGTCGTTTTCAGCTGACCGATATTGTTCTCATGGGGATTATCCTGATCGGTGTGATCGGTTTCAGCATCGACGTCGTGATGCGCAAGGCAGAAACCTTTCTGGTGCCATGGAAAGGCCGGACGTGAACGGTCGTATCCTCCGGAAGTTCATGGCGCAAAGCCGAGCGGTTGTTGCGGCTGCTAAACGGAGCAGGAACTTTGGATCAACGGCAGGAACTGGTTGAGGTCTGTCTTGCGAAGCGGGCTGTCCGGGGGCATCCACAACAGGCAGGTCCTTACGCAAACCTGTTGCGTGCGGGGCCTCGGGCGAAACACCAAGACCAACCTCATAAACCGGACATGTTCCGGTCAGACTGTGGCGGGTTGCTATGCGGCGATCAAGGGCGGATGCACAGGGTTTCGCCCTGAAACTGTACGCCGAACCGGCGTCGACTTTCAGATTTCGGGTCATGCCGTCATTCTATCGAGGGGTCATTGAAGCCGTCGCCTGCTGTCTCGGGCAAGGTCGCTGGCATCCTCTTGCAAGCGGCCTGCATTTCTGCCCCTGTATCCCCGCACAAATCGACGGCACCGTTGGCCGCTCAAACCCAAAAGATACCTGTGACGTGCAAGGGGACAAGTCGAGCCTTGATGGGCGATCTTGTGCTCTCTTTCCGAGCGAAACAGGTGTGGCCGATCCTGTAGAAGCGCGAAATGCAATGTGCTGCGCTTAAACGATAAATGTGTGTTGCCGGCAAGTGCGGCGTGGCTGTCATTCAAGCCGCCGAATTTCGGGGGCCATTTTGATATCTTCGGTGTCCCAGACGTGGATGAACGACTGCACGATCGTGATACGCTGGCACGGCGGGCGGTTTCCGGACGTTCGCTGTGGTTTTACTCTCGTCTACGAAGAAAAGTGATAGCAGCCGGCCCCCTCTACGCGTTGGTGCAATGTGCAGGGGGGATACTGCGCAACGGTTAGTCCGCGCCTTAAAAGTGTTCCTCGCCATCGGTTCCCGACGCGTTTAGTCCGGTTGATGTCGCAAAACCGGTCGCAAGCCTAGCGTTCAGGACCTAATAAATATCTATCTGGCAGGCCGTGGCTTGCGTGGTCCATAGCACAAGAAAGCGCGGCGAAGGTTATGAATTCATGAAAAGAATTGGTCTGGATAGTACGGATATCCGCATTCTCAGCGCGATCCAGCAGCATGGACAATTAAGTAAAACCAAGCTTGCCGAGATTGCCAATATTTCCGCGACACCCTGTTGGGCCCGTCTGGACCGGTTGAAAGCGGCGGGGTTCATACGGGGATATCATGCGGATATCGCGCTGGACCGGATTGGCGAC
>JBLHUT010000067.1:0-13303 GCA_047629975.1 Paracoccaceae bacterium | reverse complement strand
GGATAGGATTCTACAACTTTGAACGCCCGCACACCGCGCTTGAAAAACGAACACCCGACCGCGCATACTTTGGTTCGATGCAGATGAACCAAGCGGCATGAAACTTAACCAGAATACATCTTAGCCAAGCCGCAAAACTGTCCTGAAAAGCAGGACCACTTCAGTGCTTTGCTGTTCCAGCTTCTCGGCAAGCTTTACGAGCGCACCAGCGTCGTGATTGCCACCAACTTGAGCTTCAGCGAATGGGCCACCGTGTTTGGTGACGCTGAAATGACCACGGCCCTGCTCGATCGCCTGCCCCATCGCTGCCACATCCTCGAGACCGGTAATGACCGCTACCGAGTCAAAGCAAGCTCCGAAACGGCGAAACAAAAACGAAAAGAAACACCAGCATTGACCACATCATGACGAACAAAGCAAAACGACTAAACGGGTCAGATCTCGGTGACATCCAACGCTCAGATATCTTGCCGTGAAAACTCGGCTCCCGCATCCTCTTAGTTTCGGGGGCACTACCGTCTCTTTTGCAACGGATTTCAACCGTTCAACGATTTTTCCCACGGTGGCAAAGAAATTGCACGGCCAAACAGTTTATTCGTAAACATATTTTGGACCCACAATCGCGGACGACGGACAGTGGCGCAAACGCACTAGAACACCAAAGAAAAGAGCGCCTCTCCAAACACGAAAAGACGCTCAATTCATTTCTGTTTAGCAGCTTGGGTCAGTTTTCGGCAGCAAAGTTACCCGAAAACAAGGCCGCCCCGAAAGTACCATCCGCCGTGCCCGCAATTGCCCCGGTCGGGTCGCCACCGTTGGGGATGAAATTACCATCCAGCGCGAGATCTGTCGCCGTATCAACCCCACCCAATGTCAGGTTTCCAGTCAGACTGGCCGAGACCTGCGGCACCCCTGCCGGCGCTGACGGGCTGATAACACCGACCCCGCTCAACGTGCCGGCATAGGCACCATCGGTTTCGTGGAAGAACCCGGTTGCGGTACTATTTGTGGTGCGTGCGCCAAAATCAGCCTCGACCGAGAGTGTGCCAACCAATATATCGCCCCCGACGTCGCCCGCCACATAACCGGAATAGGTGGCATTGGCAGAGCTGTTGATGTCGGTACCCGAGGCCGCTGCGATGCCTGCCAACAGGTCACCGTTTGCGTCTGTGTACTGAGCCTGCAACACAGTCGCCACAGCATCAACATCCGCAAAACTCTGGGTCGGGGTTGTGGTGCCCGATCCGCCACATCCTGCGAGAGCAAGCAGAGACACGGCGCCGATAGTGGTCAATGGAAAAAATCTCATGGGATCTCCTTTCGAAAAAAGTTTGGGCCGTGCTTATGCAACCAGTGCGTCATCGAAGATGAAGTCATCGACGCTCACATCGGCCAGATCGACTTGACGCAGAATAATGAGGTCGCTTCCGGCGCTAAGCAAAACATCGTGGGCACGGTAAGCCGTGATCGCGACATCCTCGAAGAGGATCCCGTCAAGTGCGATCATGTCGATGCCATCCTCGAAATCGTAGATGAAATCGAGGCCTCCGCCGACAGCAAAGACAAACTCGTCGGCCCCTGCACCACCATACAGACGGTCCGTTCCCGCGCCGCCGTCGATCACGTCATCGCCTGCAAGGCCATAGATGAAATCATTGCCCGCAAGGCCGTTGATGATGTCCTCGTCCACCGTTCCGTAGAGCACATCTGCGCCTGCAGTTCCGGTCACAAGTGTCGGCTCGTCGCCCGGTTCCTCGCCCGGATCTTCCCCAGGGGCCACCCCCTCGCCTGGGTTGCTCACAAAGAAGTCCGAGAGCAGGTTCAGACCTTCGCCCGCATCAACCGTGTCGCCAACCCCGAGCGTCAGAGCCAGATCAGTCAGCGTCGCCACCAGCTCACCATCCACCGACACGGTCAGGTCGTCGCCTGAAACGCCCTGTGTGATCGCAGAGCCTGCGATGTCTTCGGGATTGAAGTCGATCAACGCATCAAAACCGATCAGACCCAATTTGTCCGCGCCGACTTCGAAATCGGCGATGATGCTTGCGGTGACCACATCCGTCAGCGAGGTGCCGTAAGACACCACAAACAGGTCGGACCCACCCCCACCGGTAAAGCTGTTGGCGCCGATCCCGACAAGGTGATCATCCCCTTCGGTTCCCACAATCGTGGCCCCTTCGGCATAGACGGTGATCTCTTCATAGCTGACCAGAAGTTCCGCGCTGTAGATCGTGGCAGGTTTGATGTCGCCCTTGATATAGACCGCAAGATCCAGATCATCGCTCATGTTCAAACCGTTGACCGACACCGATCCTGCGTTGTCCTGCCAGCCTGCGCTGATGTCCATCGGCGAAATATCGGTGGCCCAGTCCAGAAGGTTCACGACGGTCTGCGTTTCAGCACCCACCTCGTATTTCTCCTCACCGTTCTGAATCGGCAGCGGAGCGCTGGGGTCCAGCGGGATCGTGACCGCAGGAAGGTCCTGACCGTATTTATCCGGCAAAAGACGCCAGCGCGGACCGGTAATGTAGTCGGTGCCGTCTTCGTTGAGCACCGGTTCGAACGGCTCGCGGTCCATGGTTGTGTACCACGCGTTGGTGTAGCCCAGATCGATATCCTTGGACGTCGCGCCGATCGCCACAAGCGTGGACCCCGCGGCAGCATCGACCAGTGCCGTATCGCGCAGGATCGTTCCCGCCTCATAAAGCGTGCCGTCGCCGGCGTAATAATCATCCGTTGTGGCCCAGACCGTACGACCGATGTCGCCGTCATAATCCTCGATGACCGTATAGGTCGGAAGCGTGCCAATGGCGGATTCGTTCTCGAAATCCTCGGGGCGCACCTGATCGTTGGGGTTGTTGGTGATCGTGTGATGGATGACCAACTCGGCCTGCGAGATGGTAAAAAGCTTTTTGAGGGATGTAAAAACATCCAGCTCTTTCCATTCGTCAGGGGTGTCCAGCGTTGCCTCGATCCGCACATCATTGGGCTTTTTGATCGCATTGCCCCACCGGTAGAGCAGCTTGCCATCGTCTTTCATCGACACCGAGTAATCATCGCCATAAGCGATATCATAGCTGATGACATTTTCGTTCGCGTTGAGCAGGTCCTTGATGTCAATGGAGCCGTCAAGGTTCACATCCTCGATGACAACAGGCGCGCCTTCGAATTCGACATTTCCATCCAACAGGTCCTGAACGTACTGTCCGTTCCACGCGTCGTTCAGGCTCAGCAGGATCAGGTTGTTGTCCAGCGCGTAAACCGCATCGGGATCATCGGGAAACCTCTGGTCCGACAAGACTTGCTGCATCACGCTATAATGCTCGGTCTCTGCCTTGACCTTGTTATCGCCAAGGCCGGTAAGCCACCTGCCCAATCCTGCGGGCGTCTTGAAGGTATCTGTGGGCGAGTCGGAAATTACCAGACCCGTCTGGACGCCACCGATCAGAAAATCCCCTGCCCAGCCTTCGGCATAATCGCCGTCGATTGGCTTGGCCTCGGCACCGACGAAATCGGTCACGATAAAACCGAACTCACTGTCGATCGGATAAAGCGTTATCCCTTCTTTGGTGATTTTCGTGCCGTGGTCACCGCTAAAGTCGACAACACCCCCGTCTTCGCCTTGGGTGGCACCGGCAAAAGTTCCGGTAATATCATTGGTGCTGAAAACATGGGTCGAGGTGAAATCAGGATCGGTATTAAGTGGTAGATCAAAATCGACCACAGTTCCCGGATTAAGTGGTGTCGCCATAAGGGGGTCCTCCCGTCTAGAGTCCGTGTTCAGAGAGCCACTCCCGTGGAGGCACCCGCCGATACATTCGTAGACTTTAATATGACTTGACCCCGACCCGAATTAACCGAAGTTAATAGGCCTCGCGCCAAACTGTCATTATCTGGAAATGCCTCTGACCGAGGTCAGATCGAAAGGGTAGGATTTGAATTTTCAACCAACCAACGTCAGTAACATTTCCCTGAAAACACAAACATTTAAACTCTTGTCTTCGGGGGTCGCCCTATTGGCAGTTACGCTTTCGCTCGGTGCATCAACGTGTGCATATGCCGACGCCACGGACCGCTCGGACGTTTTGCGGTTGATTAACGCCCGCCAATTCGATGCTGCCCGCGATTTGCTTGCAACCCTGTCCCCGCGCCCCGCCGACAAGGCCTTTGTCGACGGGCGGATCCTCAAGGTTCAGGGACGCCTGGACGAGGCGATTGCCACCTTCCGGCACGCGCTTACGTTATCCCCCGGCCACTTGGGCGTACGCCGCGAACTGGCGCATACATTGCTGCTGGACAGCCAGTACGACGTGGCCGAATTCCACTTCGAGGCTCTGCTGCAAGCCGACCCCGACCCGTCAATGCACGATGGATATCGCCGGTTCCTTACCAACATCCGACAGAACAAACCGTTCGGCATAAGCGGTCATTTCGCCCTGATGCCCTCCACCAACATCAATCGCGGGACCACCCAGACGGTCTTTGACAGCACCAGCGGAACATACGTGATTGATCCGGAATCGCAGGCGGCCTCGGGCATCGGGCTGCAACTGGGGCTGTCGGGCTACGCACGGATCACCCCGTCCAAGACAAGCCGCTGGACACTTGCCGGAAGTCTTGTCGCCACAGGCTATGAGGTCGATGTGCACAATGCGGCAACCGGCGCCGTCAGCCTGACCTATGACCGCAGTTACGAGGGCGGGCGATGGTCCCTGATGCCCCATGCCAGCATGACATGGCGCGAGGATGATGCCGATCAACAGATCACCGGCTTGCAATTCGCGTCCAGCCATCGTCTGGCAACACGCACCTGGTTCTCGGTTGTGGCAAACCACGACTACCGGCGCTATCCGGACCAGACCTACAAAAACGGCCCCTACAACAAGCTGTCGCTGGGTCTTGCCTATCAGATCGACCCCTCGCTTGTGCTGCGTGCAACCCTCAACACAGAGCAAAGCAGGCCGGACGCCTTGCACCTGCAATACGACGGCGCGTGGCTGGCGGTGTTCGTGTCAAAAACATGGGAGGGCGGGCTTGCGACCACTGTGTCGCTAGAGAGCGGGACGCGCGACTTTGTCGGCATCTATCCCCTCACGACATCTCCGCGTGATGACAGGTTCACAACCGTTTCGGTCACCGTGCAGAATCCGCGCATCAATCTGCGCGGGTTCACCCCGCGCCTGACCTGCTCGTACACCGCCAACGCATCCAACGTCGTCTTCTATGACTACAACGCAGCCGAATGTCAGGCCGCCCTGACGACCGAATTCTGAGCACAGCAGGCGAAAACGGCGCATTCGTTAACACACGCTAATGCGGCGCCCCGATTTTCAAACACAGTGGTGACATCTCTTCGCAGTCCAGACGGCGTATCGGACCTATCCACGGCCCACACGCGAAAACCGGGGAAAAATGCTGGTTAAAAACATACTTTCGGGCCCGCCAGCGACGGCGGACTGCTGCGCGACAATCCGGGCCGTGGCCAGAATGATGCGGGATAACGATACCGGCGCCGTAATCATTCTGGATCACGAACGGCTCGTGGGCATTGTGACGGATCGCGATATCGTCACCCGCCTGTCCTCTCCCGTTTCACAGGCGTGGGAACAACCGGTGGCCAGCATCATGACCCCCGATCCCTGGACCTGCCACGACGACCAAAACGTGGCCGATGCCGCAGTTATCATGGCCGACAAACAGGTGCGTCATTTGCCGGTCGTCAATCAGGCGCGCCACGTCACCGGAGTTCTGAGCCTTGATGACATCGCCGAGAATTACTGCGAGAGCACCGCTGGCGAGACCCTTGGAGAAATCGTGGAGCGCCGCAAAAACAGCCCCGTCAACACGCCGCGCCGCCGCTAGCCAAGTGGCATAATTTCACGTGCCAGTTCGGAAACAGAGATGCCTGCCAGATATTCCAACGCCGCCACATCAAACTTGCACAGATCGATATGATTGGAGCTCGCCATCACGCCGTCGCGCTTCATGCGGCGCAGCGTCCGACAGACGTGGACCGACGTCAGCCCCATAAAGTCACCAAGGTGGCTTTGCGTAACCGGAATCTGACAGCTCCGGATGGTATCGTCGCGCATGGCACCTGTCCGGACCCCCAGTTCGAGAAACGCATAGGCCAACCGCTCTTCTGCGCTGCCGCGTCCCAGCCTCAGCATCCGCTCTGAAATCCGGGACCGGGTGGCGCCGGCCTCTTTTTGGACCACACGCGCCACTTGGGGAAGTGTTGCCTCCAGCCGCGCCCATTGTTTAAACGGCACCGCCGCGATCAAGGCAGTCGTAACCGTCTCAAGACCGATAACCGCTGTGTGCCCGTCTGCACTTGACAGATTAAAGAAGTTTCCGGGCACGGCGATGTCGATAATCTGTCTCTGGCCCTCCGGAAGGGATTTGTATAATACCGCCCAGCCCTCCAGAATAACGTGGAGCCCACGAACCTCGTCTGCTTCGTTTACAAGATGCCTGCCCGACGGACTATGCCGTCC
The DNA here is from genome assembly GCA_047629975.1 of Paracoccaceae bacterium. Classification (GTDB taxonomy): domain Bacteria; phylum Pseudomonadota; class Alphaproteobacteria; order Rhodobacterales; family Rhodobacteraceae; genus JBLHUT01. Next base: position 6,806 of record JBLHUT010000067.1, on the reverse strand, counting down.
ATTCGCGGCAAGAACGGCGCGCAACGCGCTGCACGCATCGTTGTCAAGAATATGATCGAACCAGAACCCCGGCAAATTGGGGTCGCATTCCCGAAGCGCACAAACAGACATGAAAATCTCCTACGAAAACCCGACACTGTGCTGGTTTGCCCGACTTTTGCGGTGCCTGCCCCGATGGCGCAGACATATGCGTAGACAGATACACCGACGCGCAACCAACCAACCAACCCTCCGGACCCTAGCAAAGCTAAAGGGCGAGAAAAATTATTTGGATCAACGCCCGAGGGTTAATAGACCGCGACACGCAAACACCCTCAAATTCGGGCGCGACAAACACGTAAAATGCGCGCAAGGAGAGTCAATTTCATGGTCTTGTGGAGTTTTTGGAAAAACCGGTGCAGCTTAACCGCCCGATTGTGTGGTATTCTGATTCTGATCCTGATCCTGACTGTGGCTTTCCGAAACATCAGGGTCGACAGAGCTTGCGACCGCATTCTCTTCGTCAACCTTATAAGAATCATTTCCAATCGTCATCATCCGATCACAGGCCGACAGCCCTGCGGTCAGAGCAAGCAACACAAATAGTTTTTCATGCCAGATCTCCTTTTCTTCCGCCAACATCACCCGTTTTGCGGCAAAGAGCGTTAATTAAGGTTAATGCCCGAACCAACGCAGGCACATTCTTCAATCACGCCGGTCACCCGCCAAAATTGCGCCGTTCCAGCCCAAGCAACCACATGCGCACGGGCGAATCTTTCGGGGCACTTGCACCGAAAGCCTTTTCTTTTGAGGGCGCGCATGCGACCTCTTTGCCATGACAAACATGACCTCGCCTGATGGCACCCGCGCGTCCGCTTTTTGTTTCGGCACCATGCAATTCGGGGCAAAGGCAGATGATGCCGCCGCGGCCGCGATGTTTGCTGATTGCAGGGCCGCGGGCGTGAATTTCTTTGACACAGCGTATATGTACACGGGCGGTGCCTCTGAAACCATGCTCGGCGCGTTGGTCGCACAAGAGCGAGAGGCGTTGATCGTGGCCACCAAGGCCGCCTATGACATGCCCGCCAACCGCGCCAATATCCTTGGGAGTTTCGAGACAAGCCGCACCCGTCTCGGGGTTGAGATGATCGACCTTTTCTACATGCACCGCTGGGATGATACGACCCCGATCGAAGAGACCTTCGAGACGCTTGCCGGTCTGCAATCTGCCGGTAAAATCCGGTACATCGGCGTGTCGAACTATGCCGCGTGGCAAGTCATGAAGGCCCAATCCGTGGCAAAAAGCCTTGGTACAAGAATCGATTGCTTCCAGCCGATGTATAGCCTTGTCAAACGACAGGCCGAGGTCGAAATTTTGCCGATGGCGATGGATCAGGGCATCGCGATTGTGCCCTATTCGCCCCTTGGCGGGGGGTTGCTGACCGGAAAATACGTGGGCGGCGCTGGCAGTGGGCGGCTGGTCGAGGATGATCGCTATGCCGCACGTTATGGCCTGCCCGAATTCCATGACGCGGCCGCCCGACTGGTCGCGATCGCACAGCGCGAAGGCCACGATCCTGCAACACTTGCCTGTGCGTGGGCCGCCCGCCACCCCGGCGTTACCGCGCCAATCCTGAGCGCGAAAAGTGCAGAGCAGCTTGCTCCGTCGCTGGCCGCCCTGACCTATTCCATGACTGATGCGCTTTATGCCGAATTATCGACCCTTGTGGCGACCCCTCCGCCTGCGACAGACCGTTTGGAGGAAGCATGAGCCGGTTGATCCGTTAAAGCGCGCCCAACCCGAACGGCAGCACATAGCGGGTAACAGGCTGTGCAAGCGCCGCGGCACAGTCGGGAATCTGCTGTGACATTCCCAGCAACTCGGCCTGCATAATCTGCCCCAGACACGCGGTTTGGGGCGGCGCAAGCGGCGCGTCCTGCCACGGGGATATCCGGATGAAGACAGTCTTTTGCGCGCCCGCCACCCGCAACGAGAGTGCTCTGACCAACCACGCATCCCCCTCACACGCCGTGCCGCACAACGGGCGGATGTCGGGCGGCAGGTAGTTCATTTTCAACCAGTCCTCGACCAGTACAAAACGCACACCGATCCGGTCGGACTGTGCCGGCACCGGCACGCCAAGAGCGGCACGGACCGACGGCGCATGATCGCCCAGAACCTCGATGCCACGCGGCGCGGCGCGGTTCGAGACAACCGCAAAGGCCAGCACCGCAATCAACCCCAGACCAAGCACCCCGCCCGCAAATACTCCTGTCTTTCCAATATTCACAACCGCATCCCCAAAACTTTTGCCCGCCCTTTATCAGGCATGCAGGTGTCATGGATACGGCGCGCTTGCCCCGCAGAACAGGGCAATCTTGCCGCAGCGTCCGGTTTTGGATCTAGCAGGCCCCGCAGCTAGCCGGTGACGCGGATGGTTGCGTTTTTAGGATCGTACGGGCTGTCTTCGACGATCTCCACATCGAACAATTGCTGGAACATCCGCACCTTCAGCTTTGTTCCCGGCACCGCCAGTTCAGGCCGGACATAGGCCATCCCGATGGATTTTCCGAAATGTACCGAATAGCCCCCCGAGGTCAGCCGCCCGACCCGCGCCCCGTCAAGAAGCAGCACCTCGCGCCCCCAAGGATCGGCATCGTCCGGGCCATCAATCAGCACCGTTACACATTTCGAGCGGATGCCCTTGGCCAGCATCGCCTCTTTGCCGTGAAACTCTTTGGACAGATCCACAAAACGGTCAAGTCCGGCTTCCAGCGGGGTCGCGTCGCGGCCCAGTTCGGTGCCGAACGCACGATAGGATTTCTCCTGTCGCAGCCAGTTTTGCGCCCGTGCCCCCACAAGCCTGAGCCCGTGCGGCTCTCCGGCCTCCATAAGTTGATCGAACAGGTAGTTTTGCATTTCCATCGGGTGATGCAACTCCCACCCAAGTTCGCCGGTATACGCCACGCGAATTGCCATCACCGGACACATCTTCAACTCGATGTCTTGCGCGCTCAACCACGGGAAACGTTTGTTGCTCAACGCGCCCTCGGGTTCCGCGTCGCGGATAAGCCCGGCAAGGATATCGCGCGATTTCGGGCCCGCGATGGCAAAGACCCCGTATTGGCTGGTCACATCCTGCAACACCATCGTGCCGAATTCGGCCTGCTTGTCCTCGATGGCCTTTACAAGAAAGTCCTGATCATAGGCCTGCCAAGCCCCCGAAGACACAAGATAATACTGATTTTCCGCCTGCCGGACGATCGTATATTCCGTGCGTGTCGTGCCCAGAGCGGTCAAAGCGTAAGTAAGGTTGATCCGCCCGATACGAGGCAGTTTGTTACAGGTGAACCAGTCAAGGAACGCCGTCGCCCCCGGCCCTGTCAGCACATGTTTGGTAAAGGCAGTGGCATCAATCAGCCCGGCCCCTTCGCGGATCGCGCGAGCCTCGGCTTCAGCGTATTGCCACCAACCACCACGCCGGAACGACCGCGCGGCATGATCGTCAAACCCCAGTGGCGCGAAATAGTTCGGGCGCTCCCATCCGTTGACACAACCGAATTGCGCGCCTGCGGCCTTCATCCGGTCATAGCTTGGCGCGGTTTTCAGGGGCCGCGCCGCAGGGCGCTCCTCGTCGGGATGATGCAGGATATAGACGTGCTCGTACGCTTCCTCGTTCTTGGCAATCGTGTAATCGGTGGTGATCCAGTTGCCAAAGCGTTTGGGATCAAGCGAGGCCATGTCGATCTCTGCCTCGCCCTCGACCATCAATTGCGCAAGGTAATGGCCCGTGCCCCCCGCGGCGGTGATCCCGAAGCTGAACCCTTCGGCACACCACATATTCCGCAAGCCAGGCACCGGCCCCACCAGCGGATTGCCATCGGGTGTATAGCAGATCGGCCCGTTGAAATCATCCTTCAGCCCAACAGTCTCGGACGACGGGATACGGTGGATCATGCTCATGTATTCCTCTTCGATCCGCTCCAGATCAAGCGGAAAGAGATCGGCCCGGAAACTGTCGGGGCAGCCATAGGCAAACCGTGCCGGTGCGTTGCGCTCGTACGGGCCTAGGATCCAGCCGCCACGCTCTTCGCGCACGTACCATTTGGCATCGGCATCGCGCAAAACGGGATGCTCGCCGTTCTCCTTGCGCCACGCCACCAGCATCGGGTCGGGTTCGGTAACGATAAACTGGTGCTCAACAGGGATTGCGGCGCTTTTGACCCCCAAAAGCCGTGCGGTACGCTGTGCGTGGTTGCCAGTCGCCGTCACCACATGCTCTGCGGTGATGATCATCTGCTCCTCGGTCGGCACAAGATTGCCACCGCGGTCGGCCATTTTAGTGATCGTGACCTGCCATTCGCTGCCGGTCCAGTGATAGCCGTCAACCTGCCACCTGCGCTCGATCGTGACGCCGTGCTGACGCGCGCCTTTGGCCATTGCCATCGTCATGTCCGCAGGGTTGATATAGCCGTCGGTCGGATGGAAAATCGCCCCCTTCAGATCCTCGGTGCGCACCAACGGATAGCGTTCCTTGATCTGGGCGGGGCTGAGCCATTCGAACGGAACATCCACTGTTTCGGCGGTGGTCGCATAGACCATATATTCGTCCATCCGCGCGTCGGTCTGGGCCATACGCAGATTACCAACCACCGAAAATCCAGCATTCAGGCCGGTTTCCGCTTCGAGGGTTTTGTAGAATTTGATCGAGTAGTCGTGGATATGCGTGGTGGCATAACTCATGTTGAAATAGGGCAGCAGCCCCGCCGCGTGCCACGTCGAACCCGATGTCAACTCGTCGCGCTCCAGCAACATCGTGTCCCAACCCGCGCGCCCGAGGTGATAGGCAATAGAGGCGCCTACGGCACCGCCTCCGACAACAAGCGCTTTTACGTGGGTCTTCATGACAAACTCCCTTTCGACTCGCACGCAATTTGCGCCTTTTCAAGGCATCACCGTGGAGGCGCGACGACCGAATTACAGCGAAAACCGACCTGCGCGCGACAAAGCACACCAGGCCCGACCGCACAGGGGTCTAAAGCATTGACGGGACGACAAGGTCCGGTGGCCGGTGACCATCCTGGAACGTCTTGATGTTGATGATCACCTTCTCGCCCATCTCGAGCCGCCCCTCGCGGGTGGCAGACCCCATATGCGGCAACAACACCACATTGGGCATTTCGCGCAACAGCGGGTTTATCTCGACACCGTGTTCGTAAACGTCCAGCCCCGCGCCTGCAATCTCGCCGGCGCGCAACATCCGGGTCAGCGCGTTTTCGTCGATCACTTCGCCGCGCGAAGTGTTCACGATGACAGCATCCGGCTTCATCAGCTTCAGGCGCCGCGCGTTCATCAGGTGGAATGTCGACGGCGTGTGCGGACAATTCACGCTGATCACATCCATCCGGCTGACCATCTGGTCAAGGCTCTCCCAATACGTGGCGTCCAGCGCTTCTTCCTGCTCGGGACGCAACCGTTTGCGGTTGTTATAGTGGATCTGCATTCCGAACGCCCGCGCCCTGCGCGCAACGGCCTGACCGATGCGACCCATGCCAAGGATGCCCAAACGGCGCCCTGCGACACGTCCACCCAGAAATGCGGTCGGCGCCCAGCCTTCCCACTTACCACCCTGCATCGCGGCCAGCCCTTCGGGAATGCGCCGCGTTACCGCAAGAATAAGCGCCATTGTCATATCGGCCGTGTCATCGGTCACAACACCGGGTGTGTTGGACACAAGTATGCCCCGCTGCCGCGCCGTAGCAACATCCACATTATCAACGCCGGCACCGAATCCGGCAATCAACTTCAGCCGCTCGTCAGCCTGCGCGATCAAAGAGGCATCTATGCGGTCGGTAATGCTGGGAACCAGAACATCGGCCCGCTGCATTGCCGCCACAAGCTCGTCGCGGGTCATCGCAGCGTCGTCATCGCGCAACTCGACGTCGAATAATTCCTTCATCCGCGTCTCGACGGCCTCCGGCAACCGTCGCGTAACGACAACACTCAGCCGTTGTGATGGCATGACAGACTTCCCTTCTCTTCCCTACGCGTGCGCGTGGTGGCACATTGCGAATAAACGGGGGGCGACACAAGCACCCCCGACGGCAAGAGCGGCAGAAATTCATGAAAAGATTGATGGTAAAACCGAAAAACACCCGGATGGCGATTGTGGCAATGGTTCTTTGCGCGCTGTTCTACGGCCAGTTTGCCGTGGCACAGGAACGTGGCAAGGAAACCAACCTGCCGCTGCCCCGTTTTGTGTCGCTCAAAGCGGCCGAAGGCTATGCCCGGCGGGGGCCGTCGAAAACCCACCGGATCGACTGGGTTTTTCAACGCCGGTCGATGCCGTTGGAAATTACCGCCGAATTCGGCCACTGGCGCCGTGTGCGCGACCGCGAAGGCGCGGGCGGTTGGATGCATTATTCCCTCATCTCGGGGGTGCGCACCGTGCTGATCCAATCGCTGCTGGTCGATCTGCGGGTAAACCCGGACCCCGCCGCCCTGACCGTGGCGCAGGCCGAAGCAGGTGTGGTCGCGCGCCTTGGAAAGTGCCTGCAAGACTGGTGCAGGATCACCGCCGGTGCCGAAAAAGGCTGGGCCCCGAAATCAGCCCTGTGGGGGGTCGGCGCAGACGAATTGCGGGACTAGATCCCGCAATTCGTTTTGCATACCCACTCCGGATAACGCTCAGGTGTCGTTCAGGCGTCGCTCAGGCCACCACGTCCAGCCCGCGCCCTTTCAAAAGCGCCTCTACCCCCGGCAAACGTCCGCGGAACAGCTTGTACAGGACATCTGCCTCTTGTGATCCGCCTGTCGACAGGATGTT
>JBLHUT010000066.1:0-13387 GCA_047629975.1 Paracoccaceae bacterium | reverse complement strand
CACGCGCTTGACGGGGACAATCACCTTCATCTGCGTGGCTCCTTGGGTTTGTAAACAAAAGTTGCTTATTAGTTAGCGTTTGGAGCGCTAGTCGGACAGGGGAAAAACGACGCATTTAGACCCTGGACGCGGCGTTTTTCTGGTTATGGGTGTTTTGCAGGGTAGAAAACGGTGGGCTCCCGCCACAACGCGGGACGCGGCTATGGCCGCTTGCTGTTGTGTTGGGCGTGGCAGGCGGACATGTCCGCCTGTGGGCCGGGGAGTAATCGGCGGTTATGAGTGACTTTTTCGGGTTAGCGGTTTGCGCCTGGAACCCAAAGGACATCCTCTTTTCCGTCATTGTTGGCGATGCGGGACGCCACAAAAAACCAGTCGGACAAGCGGTTCAGATATTTCAAAGCCGCAGAGTTGACCGTTTCGACTGTTGCCAGTTCGACAGTCAGGCGTTCGGCGCGCCGTGACACGGTGCGACATAGGTGCAAGTATGCGGCAAGTGCCGATCCGCCGGGCAACACGAAGCTGCGGAGCGGTTCCAGAGCGGTGTTCATCGCGTCGATCTCGGCCTCGAGGCGGTCTACCTGTCCGGATGTCATGCGCAGTGGAGGGTAGGGCGCCTCGGCGTCTTGTTCCATATCGGGGCGGCAAAGGTCGGCTCCGAGATCAAAAAGGTCATTCTGGATCATCGCTAACTGCGCATCAATTGCCCCTGTTGCGTGCAGTCGCGCCATGCCCAGCGTCGCGTTACACTCATCGACGGTGCCATAGGCCGTAACCCTTTGGGAATGCTTGGCCACGCGATTTCCGTTACCAAGTGCGGTATCGCCCTTGTCGCCGGTTCGGGTATAGATTCTTGACAGTACGACCATTGCCTCAGCCTCCTCGTCGAAGGGTCACGAAGACCATAATTAAAATAATTGCAACAAATTGGGCAGCGAGTCTGTACCGCATCAGCTTGTTTGCGTGTTTCCGGTTGAAGTCGCCACCCTTGCCAAAGCCGGCAATGCCAACCAGCAAAATACCGGCAACAATCAGCGCAGCGATTACGACGACAATGAATAAGGGATCGGAACCCATGGTAATCTGTCCTTCTACCTGTGCGTGGCGATGTAGGTTTCAAATCGGGAATTGCGAAGGATATCTTAGCTCCTGCGCAAGATGGCGTCCATTGTGCGTGTTGGCAAAAGGCGTTTGAGCACGGCCATGAAGTGCGTCGGGATCGTAACCCGGTATTTTGCGCGCGGTCTGGCATCGTTCAGGGCGCGTAAAAGAACACGGGTCACGGCGCTTGCGGGCAGTTCAAATTTGTCTGGTCCGCGATCTTCATAAAGCCGCACCAGCCATTTGGTGCGATATTCCTGCGCGCGCGGGCTTGCCTCCCAGTCGATCCAGCGCTCGAAATGAGCGACAGAGTTCTGTCGGATCCGGCTGGTGATCGGACCGGGCTGTATCGAGATAACCTTGATCGGAGTTGTGGCCATTTCAATCCGCAGGACCTCTGTCAGCCCTTCCAGTGCGAATTTACTGGCAACATAGGCACCCCGCCCGCTCAGCCCGACAAACCCCAGCACCGAAGAGCATTGGATGATCCGGCCATATCCCTGCGCACGCATAACCGGTATGACCCGACAGGCCAGCGCATGGTATCCAAAGACATTTACCTCAAAGATCGACCGGAGCGCCTCGACCGGTAGATCTTCAACGGCACCCGGAATTCCAAAAGCACCGTTGTTGAAAAGCGCATCAAGTGTGCCGCCGGTGCGGCCCAAGACTTCGGAAAGAGCCGCTTGCAGGCTGTCAGGATCGGAGTAATCAAGCCGGAAAGACTCAAGCCCTTCGTCGCGCAGGCGGGCGCAATCGGCCTCTGAACGGCACGTTGCAAAGACCTGCCAACCGAGCAGGTGCAGCGCATGGGCGGCGTCATAGCCAATGCCTGACGAACAGCCGGTAATCAGAATACTTCGCTTTTTCATAATGCTTTGACCCGCCTTTTGGTTCGGTGTTTTTCGCGCAAACCTGTGATTTTGCGCCATGCAAGTCAGGCGCAGCCTGACTTGCTACCCCCAACGTTTGTGCCCTGCAGCTTTGCTGCAACGGTACAAAGGGCGGGAGCCCCCCGTTGCCTAGGCTGCCAGACCCTGACTGCCCATCGCCAGAAACTTTTCTCTGCGGTGACGCACCAGATCCTTGCGTGACATGCCGGACATCTCGTCAAGCATGGCACCAATAGCCCGCCCGACCCTCCCGATGACTTCGGTTTGGTGGCGTTGTGCGCCGCCAACAGGTTCGCTGATGATCCGGTCGATGATATCAAGCGACTTGAGGTCCTGAGCTGTCAATCGCAAAGCTTCGGCGGCCTCGCGCATTTTTTCGGGGTTTTTCCACAGGATCGAGGCACATCCCTCCGGCGAGATGACCGAATAGACAGAGTGTTCCAGCATCGCCAGTTTGTTTGCTGTCGCAAAAGCAACCGCGCCGCCGGAACCGCCTTCACCGATGATAACACTCACCAGCGGCACGCCGATCTCAAGACATTTCTGGGTTGACCGGGCAATCGCTTCGGATTGACCACGCTCTTCGGCGCCTTTGCCGGGATAGGCGCCAGGTGTGTCGATCAAGGTAATGACGGGCAGCCGGAAGCGGTCTGCCATGTCCATCAACCGGATGGCCTTTCGGTATCCCTCGGGTCGTGCCATGCCGAAGTTGCGCTCGATCCGGCTTTTTGTATCGTGGCCTTTTTCATGGCCGATGACCATCACTGCGCGATCATTCAAACGGGCAAGCCCGCCCATCACCGAATGGTCGTCGGCAAAATTCCTGTCCCCTGCAAGGGGGGTGTATTCGGTAAACAACGCTTTGATGTAGTCGCTGGTGTGGGGCCTGTTGGGGTGCCTGGCCACCTGACATTTACGCCACGGCGTAAGATTGGAATAGATATCGGCAAGCATCGCACTTGCCTTGGTATCCAATGCGGTCGCCTCACTGGTGATATTCAGGCTTTTGTTGGCGCGCGCCAAGGCTCGCAACTCTTCGGCTTTGCCCTCAATCTCTGCAAGAGGTTTTTCAAATTCCAGATAATTGTTCATGCGTCGCTCCGCCTGCTTTGTAGCCTATATGGCCTGTGTGCAGGCGCGGTGCAATGTCTGGGACTGTGTGAATTGCGATCAGGCCGGGCGCCGGGGGGCATCGGGGTCAAAAGGCGTGGTTGTCTCTTGCTGACCTTTAGGGGTCAGACGGTAGATGCCTTTTTCTGTCCGCTCGAACCAGCCATAATGGTCGTCGGCCATCAGGCGGGTTGCACGGGCCACGCCGGTTGCTTGTGCAACGATGCTGCCCTTCGAGGCGCCATGCTGCAAAAGGTACCCCGCGCAGGCAACAGCGTCTTGCCGGTAGGCGGTGATCAACATGGTTCGTGCCGCACCGCCGGTATTGGGGTCGCCGACGCGGCGGGCAAATTCGCGCAACAGCCGCGCTTTGTGCGGTTTTGACGGGCGCGGACGATAGGGGGCGGGGTCGCAACGCGGCTCTACAAATCCGTCCTGCAACCGCACGGTCAACACCCCCAACCCTAACCTGCGGGCCAATGTGGTGTTTGTTTTCAACGCCTTGGCAAAGGGTTTGCCGGCGCCGCGGGGCACCGCGATGTACACAAGATCGGTGATCGCCTGACGGGCGACACCCTGATGAAAAAGCGACAGGGAAAATCCGGTTTTCAACTCGACGATAACGGGATCCTCCTTGCCGCGGCAGGCGACAACATCCGCCGCGCCGACCTCGCCCTTTACCGCATAGCCCTGTGCCTCGAGAAATGCTTTTATCGGGGCATAAAGATCGGTTTCGCGGAGTTTTTGTGGGGCTTTAGCCATTATTCATGTCTGTGTCCTGCCGTGGACGATACCTCAGCCTGCGATCAATTCGGATTGTTTCACGATAACTTCGGCTTGCTTGATCGAGGCAATATCGACCAGACGCCCTTTGTAAACGGCGGCTCCGGCCCCTTCGGCGGTGGCTTGTTCCATCGCCGCAATGATTTCGCGCGCTTCGGCGACCGCTTCGGCAGAGGGGGTAAACACTTCGTTGGCCAGCTTGATCTGTTTGGGGTGGATGGCCCATTTACCGACCATTCCCAATGTGGCAGACCGCTTTGCCTGTGCGATGTATCCCTCGTCATCGCTGAAATCGCCAAAGGGTCCGTCGACGGGTAGCACACCGTGGGTGCGGCATGCGGCGACAATGGCTGTTTGTGCCCAATGCCACGGATCGGACCAATACCGCTCGGTGCCGCGCTGCATGTAATAGTTTTCCTGTGTGCCGCCGATGCCTGTGGTTTGCATGCCCATCGAGGCGGCGAAATCTGCCGCCCCAAGGCTCATTGCATCAAGTCGCGGAGAGGCCGCGGCGATTTCCTCGACATGGGCAATGCCGGCCGCACTTTCGATGATAACTTCAAAGCGGATACGTTTTTTGCGTCCTTTTGCGGCTTCGATCGCGGTCACGAGGGCATCAACGGCATAAATATCACTTGCGCAACCGACCTTGGGGATCATGATCTGGTCAAGCCGGTCGTCGCAAAGCTCCAACAGGTCGACCACATCACGGTACCAGTAGGGCGTATCCAGCCCGTTGATCCGGACCGACAAAGTTTTGTTGCCCCAATCCACATCCCCGATGGCCTGAATGACATTGGCGCGGGCCGTTGCCTTGTCATCCGGTGCGACGCTGTCTTCCAGGTCGAGGTTGATGACATCAGCCGCGCTGGCGGCCATTTTCTCGAACAGTTTGGTATTTGAACCGGGGCCAAACAGCTGACACCGGTTGGGGCGTGCGGGCGGTGTGGGTTGCAGGCGAAAGCTCATGGCAGTCTCCGGTAATCATATTGCGTTTGTGGTGCTAAAACCGTTAGAATATTGCGCACATCGCTGCAAGCCGTTTCTTTCGCAGGTGCAGCATCGGCGCAATTTGCTACAAGCTGTCGGCACGGGCTGATTCATACGCAAGCATCGCGCGCTTGACCGGTAGACCCCAGTGATAGCCGCCCAAACCGCCCGATTTTCGCAATGCTCTGTGGCAGGGAATCAGATAGCTGACCGGATTGCGTCCGACAGCGGTGCCCACGGCGCGGACGGCTTTTGGATGGCCGATAGCATCCGCGATTTCGGAATAGGTGCTGACGTGGCCCGAAGGGATCGACAAGAGCGCCTCCCAGACCTTGATCTGGAATGGCGCACCAATCATTTGCAGCGCCATATCGCCCTTCATCGCAAAAGTCGCGCCGACCCAGCGCGCGATTTTCTCTGGCGCTTCGATATAGCGGGCATCAGGCCAGCGGGTCGTCATGTCGGTCATCGCGGAGTCCCTGCCGCATTCTTCGGAAAAGGCCAACCCGCACAGGCCGACATCGGTACCCATTGCGAGGGCTTCGCCAAACGGCGAGTTGAACCAGCCAAAGTAGATTTCGACCCCGTCGCCCTTGCGTGCAAAGGTTCCGGGACTCATGGCTTCCCAGCGGATGAACAGATCGTGCAGCCGCCCCGAACCGGACAGACCGGCACCATCTGCGGCCTGAAGAGTTGTGAAACGCTCGGATAAAAGTGTTTTGGCGTGACCCAGTGTGAGATATTGCTGGTACCGTTTTGGCGATACGCCGACCCAGGCCGAGAAGATCCGCTGAAAATGAGCCGGGCTCATCTGCATCTGTGCGGCCAGAGTATCAAGCGGAATTTCGGTGCCTGCGGCGTCGATCAGATCAAGCGCACGTCGGATGACTTGGTAATGATAGGCTTCATCGGCTTGCATCGCGGGCTCTCCATTTTGGACAAGTCTATGGTGATTTTGGCAAGGTTTCGACCCGAATCCTGCGGCTTTTACTTGCCAGCCCTGCCTTGGCGGGACATATCCCCCACATGGCCAAACAACTATCATACGCTGTACTACGCGAGATTTTCACCCGGTTTCAGGCATCAGAGCCGGAACCGAAGGGCGAACTGGATCATGTGAACGCGTTTACGTTGGTCGTTGCGGTCGCGTTGTCCGCACAGGCCACGGATAAGGGCGTGAACCGTGCAACGGCGGAATTGTTCAAAATTGCCGATACCCCGCAAAAGATGCTTGATCTGGGCGAAGATACGGTAATCGAACACATCAAGACAATCGGGCTTTACCGCAACAAAGCCAGGAACGTCATCAAGATGAGCCGCATTCTGGTCGAGCAGTTCGGTGGCGAGGTACCCAATTCGCGTGCCGCTCTTGAGAGCCTGCCGGGTGTCGGGCGCAAGACTGCGAATGTGGTGCTGAATATGTGGTGGGGCATGCCGGCGCAGGCCGTGGACACGCATATTTTCCGGATCGGTAATCGTGCGGGAATTGCCGTCGGCAAAGATGTGGTCGCGGTCGAGCGTGCCGTCGAAGACCATATTCCTGCTGATTTTCAACATCACGCACATCACTGGATGATCCTGCACGGGCGCTATGTCTGTACGGCGCGCAAGCCGTCATGTGCGGCCTGTATCATTCGTGACCTGTGCGACTATGAGGATAAAAATCTATGAAAACCTATCAGATTGTCGGCATCGGCAACGCAATTGTCGATGTGCTGACCCAAAGCGACGACAGCTTTCTGGATCATATGGGCATCGAGCGGGGCATCATGCAACTGGTCGAGCGCGCCCGCGCCGAGGTGCTTTACGGTGCAATGGAGGGGCGGGTGCAGGCTGCGGGGGGGTCGGTTGCAAATACGGTTGCCGGATGCGGGGCGCTGGGCCTGAAGACCGGATTTATCGGGCGGGTTCATGATGACGCGCTGGGCCGGTTTTATGCGGATGCCATGAGTGAGGATGGAACCGATTTCGTGAATCCGCCTGTGGTGGGAGGAGAGTTGCCGACTTCGCGCAGCATGATTTTTGTATCGCCCGACGGCGAGCGGTCGATGAACACCTATTTGGGCATCTCGGCCGAGTTGGGACCCTCTGACGTATCACCCGAAGCTGCGGCGCAGGCGGACATCCTGTTTCTCGAAGGGTATCTGTTCGACAAGGACAAAGGTAAGGCGGCTTTTCAAACTGCGGCGCGGCTGTGCAGGGAGGCAGGCGGTCGCCCCGGAATTGCATTGTCTGATCCGTTTTGTGTGAACCGGCACCGGGCCGATTTTCTGACCTTGATTGCGCATGAAATGGACTTTGTTATCGGTAACGAGGCAGAGTGGCTTGCGCTTTACGAGACAGAGGATCTTGATGTGGCGCTGGGTCTGGCGGCGGCCGTTTGTGAGATTGTGGTCTGTACGCGGTCGGGTCATGCGGTGCGAATTGTGTCGGCGGACGGTCTGACAGAGGTGCCTGTTGACCGGGTTACGCCGGTGGATGCCACAGGTGCGGGCGACCAGTTTGCAGCGGGTTTCCTGTACGGGCTTGCGACGGGTCACGACATGGCCACCTGCGGACGTATGGGATGCATAGCGGCGGCCGAAGTGATCGGTCACATGGGTGCGCGCCCCAAGGTCGATGTGTTGGCCTTGTTTGAAAAAGCCGGGGTTGTCTAGCACTTGATGACGTGCCGCACGGGTCGTTTGTTTCGGCGATTTCGGGGTTTGGAGCCTCGCTGTTTGGGGCAATTCGTTAAAATCCGGCAAATTTTTCCGATATTTTCGCAAACCTGTCTTCTCTATCTGATCTTGCAGGCGCGTGATGTGCTGCCTATATACCCTGCGATGCTTTGCGGGACTTGTGCCGCAGAGCTTGGGATCAAGAGGCAGGAGCCTGTACGCGGGGCCTGCAACTTTTAACATCGCCGAACGAAGAGGAAGAGTTTTATGGCTAAAGTAATCGGGATCGACCTCGGAACCACGAACAGCTGCGTCGCCATCATGGACGGCAGTCAGCCACGGGTGATCGAGAATGCCGAAGGCGCGCGCACAACGCCGTCTATCGTAGCATTTACAGACAACGAGCGTCTTGTTGGACAGCCTGCCAAGCGGCAGGCCGTGACCAATCCGGAAAGAACAATTTTTGCAGTTAAGCGGCTTGTTGGCCGTCGGTCTGATGATGCCGATCTTGCGAAGGACAAAAAGAATCTGCCCTATGCGATAGTGGATGGTGGCAATGGCGACGCTTGGGTTCAGGTGAGTGACGAGGCTTACTCCCCAAGCCAGATCAGTGCGTTCATCCTTCAGAAAATGAAAGAGACTGCCGAATCCTACCTTGGTGAGGAAGTGACGCAGGCCGTCATTACGGTGCCGGCCTATTTCAACGACGCACAGCGGCAGGCAACCAAAGACGCAGGCAAGATCGCGGGTCTTGAGGTGCTGCGGATCATCAACGAGCCGACGGCCGCGGCGCTGGCTTACGGTCTTGACAAGAAAGAGACGCGCACGATTGCGGTTTATGACCTTGGGGGCGGCACGTTCGACGTGACCATCCTCGAGATCGACGACGGGCTGTTCGAAGTCAAATCCACCAACGGTGATACGTTCCTTGGCGGTGAAGACTTTGACATGCGGATCGTCAACTACCTTGCCGAGCAGTTCAAGAAAGAGAACGGCGTCGATCTGACCAAAGACAAGATGGCGCTTCAGCGGCTCAAGGAAGCAGCTGAAAAGGCCAAGATCGAATTGTCCTCAAGCCAGCAGACCGAGATCAACCAGCCGTTCATCTCGATGGATGCCGGTTCCGGTACGCCGTTGCACATGGTCATGAAGCTGACGCGCTCCAAGCTGGAGCAATTGGTCGGCGACCTGATCAAGGCTTCGATCAAGCCGTGTCAGGCCGCATTGAAAGATGCCGGTCTGACGGTTGGCGAGATTGACGAGATCGTTCTGGTGGGGGGCATGACCCGTATGCCGCGCGTCGTCGAAGAGGTGACCAAATTCTTTGGCAAGGAGCCGCACAAGGGTGTGAACCCTGACGAGGTTGTTGCCTGTGGTGCCGCCATTCAGGCCGGTGTACTTCAGGGCGACGTCAAGGATGTCGTGCTGCTGGACGTGACGCCGCTGTCGCTGGGCATCGAGACGTTGGGGGGGGTGTTCACACGCCTGATCGACCGCAACACGACGATCCCGACAAAGAAAAGCCAGATATTCTCGACTGCCGAGGATTCCCAGAGCGCAGTGACAATCCGGGTTTTCCAGGGCGAGCGTGAGATGGCGCAAGACAACAAGATGCTGGGTCAGTTCAATCTGGAAGACATCCCGCCTGCGCCGCGTGGTTTGCCACAAATCGAGGTGACGTTCGACATTGATGCCAACGGTATCGTATCGGTCAGCGCCAAGGACAAGGGCACAGGCAAAGAGCAGGTCATCACCATTCAGGCCTCTGGCGGTTTGTCGGATGACGAGATCATGCAGATGGTTAAGGACGCCGAGGCAAATGCCGAAGCCGACAAGGACCGCAAGGAGTTGGTCGAGGCGAAAAACCAGGGTGAGAGCCTTGTGCATTCGACCAAAAAGTCGCTTTCGGATCACGGCGACAAGGTGGATCCGTCCACTGTCGAGGCTATCGAGTTCGCCGTCGTGCCGCTTGAAGAAGCGCTCGAGGGTGAAGATCTTGGCAAGATCAAGTCGGGGATCCAGAACCTGACCGAGGCGGCTATGCGTCTTGGTGAGGCCATCTACAAAGCCGAGCAGGAGAAATCCGGCGAAGCGGAAGCTGACGGTATGGATGAACCCGACAGCGTGGATGATGAAATCGTCGATGCGGATTTCGAAGATCTCGATGGCGACAAGCGCCGTTAAGGTGCCCTTTAATCCCAGGAAGGCTGGCCCGGATATCCGGGCCGGTCTTTTCCGTTTTGTGAAGAAGGTGTAGCCCGTGGCGAAACGTGACTATTATGATGTTTTGGGCGTCTCCAAAGGCGCCTCTGCGGATGAGCTGAAAAAGGCATATCGAGGGAAGGCCAAAGAGCTGCACCCCGACCGGAACTCCGGCAATCCCAAGGCAGAAGATCAATTCAAAGAGGCCAACGAGGCCTACGATATTCTCAAGGATCCTGAAAAGAAGGCAGCCTATGACCGGTATGGTCATGCAGCCTTCGAGGGCGGCAACGGTGCCACTGCGCGCGGCGGCGGACGCGGTCAGCAAGACTTTGCCGGGGCGTTCTCGGATGTTTTTGACGACCTGTTCGGCGATTTCATGGGCGGTGCCGGTGGGCGTCAGGGCGGTGGGCGTCAACAGCGTGCGTCGCGTGGTTCCGACTTGCGCTACAATCTGCGTATGACCTTGGAGGAAGCGTTCTCAGGCGTCCAGAAGACCCTCAACGTGCCAAGCTCGGTAACTTGTGGCGAGTGTACCGGCACAGGCGCCGAAGGCGGCGTAGAGCCTGTAAACTGTCCGACCTGTTCAGGGATGGGCAAGGTTCGTGCGCAACAGGGGTTCTTTACCGTTGAACGGACCTGTCCGACCTGTTCGGGCTTGGGTCAGATCATCAAAAACCCGTGCAAGTCCTGCGGCGGAGCGGGGCGCACGGAAAAAGAACGGGCGATGTCTGTCAATATTCCCGCCGGCGTCGAAACCGGCACGCGCATCCGGCTGGCTGGCGAAGGCGAGGCCGGGCTGCGGGGGGGACCGACGGGCGATCTGTATATCTTTATCGAGGTAGCAGAGCATGACCTGTTTGTGCGCGACGGAAGCCATCTGTTTTGCAGGGTGCCGGTGAGTGTGGCCTCTGCGGCGTTGGGGGGCGACATAGAGGTGCCAACCATTGACGGCGGGCGTAGTCGGGTAAAGGTGCCGGCAGGCAGCCAGACCGGCAAGCAGATGCGTCTGCGGGCCAAGGGTATGCCGCCGCTGCGTCAGGGCGCATCAGGGGATATGTTCATCGAATTGGCGGTTGAAACGCCCATGAACCTGACGGCCCGTCAAAAAGAATTGCTGCGAGAGTTCGAGAAGCTGAGTGAAGACAACACTAACCCCGAAGGGTCAACGTTCTTTTCACAGGTCAAGAGCTTTTGGGACGGCATGAAAAACTGATCTTGACCGCCTTTCGAAAGGGAGGCGGTTAACCTTTCGTTAGGTATGTCTTGGCAGTATCGGGGCATGAGCCCTGCGTCCCCCTCTGCGTTTCGTGAAGCCCCGCTTCCGCTCTTTGATCCCGACTGTGCAGCAGATGATGTTGTCGTCGGGCCAAAGAGCGGCAAGCAACCTTCCTATATCCGTGATCACCGGAAACGCCTGCGCGAGCGGTTTATGACGGGCGGTGCGGCGGCGATGCCAGAGTACGAATTGTTGGAGCTTTTGTTGTTCCGCGCGATCCCCCGGCAGGATGTAAAACCGCTGGCCCGTCGTTTGATTGACGCCTTTGGTGATTTCAACCGCGTTCTGTCGGCGCCAGTGGCCCGGTTGATCGAGGTGCAGGGTGTCGGTGATGCCGTGGTGCAGGAGTTAAAGATCATAGAGGCTGCGGCGCATCGAATGGCGCGTTCGCGCGTGATCGACCGGCATGTCATCAGCAGTTGGGAGGCTGTGCTTGATTACTGCCACACGGCAATGGCGCACCGCGAGACGGAACAGTTTCGTGTGTTGTATCTTGACCGTAAGAACGTGCTTATTGCCGATGAAGAACAGGCCAGAGGCACTGTTGATCACGTACCGGTCTATCCCCGTGAAGTTGTGAAGCGTGCTTTGGAGCTGAATGCCTCGTCCATGATTCTGGTTCATAATCACCCGTCGGGTGACCCTACCCCCTCTGACAGTGATATCTCGATGACCCATCAGGTTCAGATAGCGGCAGAGGCGCTTGGCCTCGCACTGCATGATCATCTGATAATTGGAAAATCTACCGAGTTGAGCTTTCGGTCTGCCGGATACCTTTGAGGCGTGGTGTCACGGTCGCGAGAGTTTGAGGTCGATCCGGCTTTGCCCAACCTTTGCGGTTGATGCACAGCCTTTGTCGCTTAGCGAGCGAGGTGGTTGATCTGTTTAAACATCCCGTTCGGGAGTTTCGGTATTTCTCCGGTGATGCGACAGGACCTTGATCCAAGTCATTTGGATACGGGTTCCCGTGCCCCATGATCCCCGAATGAAAGATGGGGGACCATGAATATGCATAATCAAACCTTTCTCACGATTGTCGGCCCTGATGCGTCGGAGCAAACGCTAGGGGTGTTTCTGGAGCGTGCCGCCGCTCTTTCGGCGCATCTGGACGTGTTGGTCATGGACGTCTCGCCTGAATTCCCGATCACAAGCTACGGAGCGCCACCGTACGGCCCCATCATTATCCCCGAGCAATGGCAGGAGGATTATAGTGTGGCGAGCGCCCGACTGGGAGACAAAGCGCGAGACATCGAGCAGATGCTGGAGCGGCATGCTGTGTTTGGTGGGGTGACAACCGTGCTTCTGGCCCCGAATGACATTGCAGAGGCAACCGGACGGCGCGCTAAAATATGTGATTTTGCGTATTTCGGTAACGATCTGCACAGGCTTCCTTCGGTTTATGAAAATGCGTTGCAAGGGGTCTTGTTCCAGTCGCCTGCTGCTGCTGTGCTTAACGCGCTTCCGGCGCAGACCCCAATGGACCCGAAGCGGATCATGATTGCGTGGAACACCAGCCTCCCTTCGGCACGCGCAGTCCGTGCTGCACTGCCGATGCTGCGCGCGGCGAGCTCTGTCACGATTGCTACGTTCGACCCCCAAATGACAGAGTACGGAGACGGACAAGACCCGGGAAGCGATGTCGCCCGCTGGTTGACCCATCACGGCTGCACCGTCACGGTTCAGCAGTACCCGAGCGGCGGGAAAGAGATCGGGGCCTGTATTCAGGATCGCGCCGCTGAATTGGGTGCGGACCTTGTGGTCATGGGGGCCTATGGGCACTCACGCATGCGCCAAACGATCTTTGGTGGGACAAGCAGGCTTATGATCCAACAAAGCGATGTGCCTGTTCTTATGGCTCATTGACGGCAGGGGCGTTGTCGAATGTTGCGCACTTTACCGGCAAGTAATGTTCGCGCCGTTCCGGTTGCTTGTCGCAAATGGTGTTGGCCCCTGCATATAGCGCGCAGTGGGGCCAGCGACACATTATAGGCCCGAAATTTGGTCGCTACCCAAATCAGTCGCCACCCAAGTTTAGATGCCTTGTTGAGCAGTATGCCCAAAAATCGTAAAAAAGCATGGCTGAGAGAAGTTTTTCAAGATTATTGCTTGCAAAGCCGATTCACTCCCTTTAGAGACTGACTTCTCGGTAGTGAGGCGGAAACGAAACGCTACGATCTGAAGCGACCCAGTTAAGAAACTGGTAGTAACAGAAGCGAGATCTGAGACGTAAGTGAAGTAGTAGACGCTCTGGTTGAGTGCTAATTGCAAAGCAAATGTCTCTGTGTTTTTTGACAATTTGGTATCTGAAGAGATATGTGGGCGGTTTGGTTCATTCCGATGGATCAGCTTCTCCATATCGAGCTTATAGGATT
>JBLHUT010000065.1:0-13390 GCA_047629975.1 Paracoccaceae bacterium | reverse complement strand
GAACACCACTGCCACCGCTTGCATCTATGATCTCCAGACCGGGCCGGCATGCCGCAAGCGCCTGCAAAAAGGCGGTCTCGCGTTCTTCCTCGCCCAGAAACCGTTCGTTGCTTTTTGTGGTCAGAATAGTCCCTGATGTGTGTGGCAGGAATTGCCCCAGCAAATAGGCAGCAGTGCGGCCGGCACTGCGGTTATCAAGCCCGACATAGGCCGCCCGCCCGGATGCCTTGATGTCGGTGGCAAGGGTCACAACAGGAATGCCGGACCGGGCAAGCCTGTCGACGGCATCCCGAACCAGTGGCAGGTCACGCGCTTTCAGGCACACGCCATGGCTTCCGCGCTTTGCGATGCGATGCAAGGCCTGCACGACGTCGTCTTGTGACATGATTTCCTGAAGCAAGAAACGGGGTCGACAGACTGCTGCTCCGATCTGTGGCAGGGCCTTTTGGGCCGCGGCCCGCACCTCGTGACTAAAACGGGTCGGGGCTTCGATGACGAAATCAAAAAACATGCGCCGTCCGCGTGCCGCAAGTTGCGCTTCCTGTCCTTCCAGTTCGGCGATGGCTGCGGCGACCCTTGTGCGGGTTTGCGGGCTGACGTTGGCACGTTTATTGATCACGCGGTCAATTGTTGCGCTGCCCAGCCCTGATTGACGGGCGATTTCCTTTATGGGGAACCTGTGAGTCATTTGATGTGTTTTTGATGCTTTTTAGCGCGCTGGACAAGCAATTTCTAAGCCATCGTGCAAAGGCAAAGAAGGAGGAACGCCATGCAAGACAACACACCCACAGGATATTTTGATCCCGAGACCTGCGATCTGGCAGAGTTCGAAGCGCTGATCGGTCAACACGCCTCGCTATCTGATTTTGCCCATGCAAGTGATCTGCAAAAAAACGTGCCTGTTTACGATATGACGGCACTGCGTGCGCACCTCGCAGAGGCTGCACCGCGCCGTGAAATCATGAGCGAATGGGCGCAGGTTCTGCTGTCCGGGCCCGGCGTTCTGGTGCTGAAGGGGGCCTATGCCGACACGGCTGTTCTGGATGAGGCAACCTTGGTTTACGATGCGATCATAGCGTCGGAAAAGGCACAAACAGGGGGCGGCGGAGATCACTTTGCAGCCTCCGGAGCAAATGACCGGATTTGGAATTCGCTGCAAAAACTATGCGAGCAGGCACCAGAGGTCTTTCTGCGCTATTTTGCAAATACCTCTATCGCGGCGATCTGCGAAGCGTGGCTGGGCCCGAATTTTCAAATGACGGCACAGGTCAACCTTGTGCATCCCGGCGGCGCTGCGCAATTGGCCCACCGTGATTATCATCTCGGGTTTCAAACAGCAGACATCAGTGCCGCCTATCCGGCGCATGTTCACACTTTGACACCGGCTCTGACGTTGCAGGGGGCTGTTGCCCATTGCGACATGCCGCTGGAAAGTGGTCCGACCAAGCTTTTGCCATTTTCGCAAACGTATCACGCAGGCTATGCAGCGTGGCGGCGCAGTGATTTTCGCGCCCTGTTCGAGGAGCGCCACATTCAGGTGCCACTGGCCAAGGGCGACGCGTTGTTTTTCAATCCGGCGCTGTTCCACGGGGCGGGGGCCAATACCAGTCCAGACATTCACCGGATGGCAAACCTGTTGCAAGTCTCCTCGGCGTTCGGGCGTGCAATGGAGACGGTGGACCGGCGTAAGATGTCCAAGCTGCTGTATCCTTTTGCGGTTGCTGCGCGGGAAGCCGGTGCTTTGGGGGCGTTGGAGTTGAGCGCTGCTATCGCGTCTGCTGCCGAGGGCTATTCGTTCCCGACGAACCTTGATCGTGATCCGCCCAAAGGCGGGCTTGCGCCCGAAACAGATCAGGCGTTTTTTCTGCGGGCCTTGCAGAACGGGTTGGGCACAGAGGACTTTGCCGCGCAACTGGATCTGATGGCGGCGAACAGGCGAGCCTGACCCCTGCCGGTTTATCGCGCCACCGATCAAAAAGGGTGGCGCGGTGAACCGGCGGCACACATCAAGGCGTCAGTCTTCGTTTATGTCTTTGTCGAATGTCTTGACGGAGCCGCCCTTGAAGCCGAACAGCCGTCGCATCACGATCCAGGCCGCCAGCGACAGGCAGGCAAACAGCAACAGCGATATCGGCAAAGAGGCCCCGACCCAACCTGCAACAGGTTGGCCAAGCGCGAAAAGCCCGCCCATGACAGCCGCACCGACGGCAAATCCAAGCAGCACATAACCCGGTATGACCAATTCCAGCATGGCAAGGATCAAAGCCGCCGCAACCCAGATCCACCACATATCCCAGCTTGGCATCATTTCGACCCTTTGAGCATTTTAAAGGCGTCTCCGAACGCTTCAAGCGCATTGGCCGGCAAAAGGATCGTCTGCTTTCCAGCCCCGTTTCCAAGGGCGTTCAAGGCTTCGACCTGCTTGAGTGCTACTTGATATTGCGCCGCTTCGATCCCGTTCTGCCGGATTGCCTCGGCCACGACACCGGTGGCATAGGCTTCGGCGTCGGCCTCGATGCGGCGGGCCTTGGCAATTTGTTCGGCCGCGTACAGCTGTGCATCGGCGTTCAACTCGACCGCACGTTTTGCGCCCTCGGCCTCGGTAACGGCGGCGCGGCGGGATCGTTCCGCGTTCAATTGTTGCAACATCGCGTCGCGGGTTGCCTGATCAAGGTTCACATCCAGAATTTCGGCGCGGGTTACTTCGATGCCCCAGTCATCGACGGAACTTTCCACCATATGTTTGATCTCGGTGATCAGTTGCGAGCGGTTCGATTGAACCTCGTCAAGCTCCATCTTGCCGATCTGGGCGCGCACGATACCGGCGACAGTTGTGGCAATCGCGGCATCCACATCGCGGATCCTGTAGACCGTTTTTTCGGGTTCGAGTATTCGGTAAAAGACGCTGGTTTCGACCTTTACCAGAACGTTGTCCGATGTGATCGCGTCCTGAGTGGCGATAGGCAATTGCCGCTCGAGAATCGAGATTTTGTGTGGAACGCGGTCAAGAAAGGGCACGATCAGGTTGATCCCCGGACCAAGCACCGCCCGAAGCTTGCCAAATCGCTCGACGACGAACTTCTCTGACTGTGGCACAATCCGTACGCCAAGCAGAACACAAAGAATGACAAAGACCGCAATCAACAGAAAAACGAACTGGCCTCCGTTCAATGTGCGCGTAAGCTCGATGAAATCCATTCGCAATAATCCTCCGCTGAGACAAAAAGAAGGGGCCGGTTTGCTGACCCGCCCCTCACTATACACGGAATTCCCAAAGAGTTTTTAGCCCTAAACCTTTTTTCGGTTATGCGGCCAGCTCTGGTGTGACCCCTGTCGATGCCGCAGAGGCAGAAGGGCGCAGCGCCTGCGCCACAACGTCGCTCACAGCTGCGGCTGTTGCACCGGACAACGTCCAGCCAAGGTGCCCGTGGCCGGTGTTGTAAAATACCCGTGCGTGATGGCCGCGCCCGACGCGAGGCATCATTCCGGGCATCATCGGGCGCAATCCGGCCCACGGCACCGACTGTTCTGTGCAGACATCCGGAAACAGCTTTTCCACCCATTCGACCAGTGGCTTGATCCGGTCGGCGCGGATATCGCGATTGTCACCGTTAAACTCTGCGGTGCCGGCAATACGAAAACGCTTCAGTCCCAGCCGGCTTGTGACGATTTTGGATTTTTCATCGAGCAAAGAAACCCACGGCGCGGCATTCTGGCTGATGTCGTCCTCCAGAGGGATGGTCACGGAGTAACCTTTGACGGGATACACGTTGACCCTGTCGCCCAGCTCATGCGCCATCCAGCGGCTTGCGACACCGGCGGCGACGACGACACCGTCGAACTTTGTGCCATTGACCCGCACGCCGTCGGTTTGTGTCGAAAGGGTTTCGACGGGGACGCCAAGTTTCAGGGTAACGCCTTGCTGGCCCAGCCATTTTGCAAGGGCGATGGTGAATTTGTGGATATCACCTGTCATGTCGCTCTCGGTCCAGAACCCGCCGGCGAATGTCCCGTGCAGGGTGGGCTCGCGATCGATGACCTCGGCGCCTGACAACTCGATCCGCTCCAGCCCGCCTTCGGCCAGCAGTTTGGAAACCTTGCGCCCCTGAGCAAGCGTTTTCTCGTCGCGGTAAAAATGCAGGATGCCCCGTTTTTCGAGGTCAAAATCTATACCCGCACGCTCTGCCATTTCGATCAGCATCGGGCGCGCGGCAATGGCCATACGGGTTGTTGCGATCGTGTTGCGTTTGTAGTTGGGAATGTTGCCAAGGAATTCGGCCATCCAGCTTGCCTTGTGCCAGCCGGGGCGCGGGTTGATCAGCAGTGGTGCCTGCTTTTGCAGCATCCACTTCATGCCTTTCAACACAGTGGCAAAGGTGTTCCAGACCTCGGCGTTGCTGGCCGACAATTGCCCGCCGTTTGCAAAGCTCGTTTCCATAGCCGCATAGCGGTTGCGGTCGAATATCGTAACCTCAAAGCCCCGCTCAAGCAGGTTGAAGGCTGTGGTTACTCCGGTGATTCCGGCACCCAGAACGGCAATATGTGTCATAGTCTTTGGCTCCCAAAAGCAGATGTGCCGCATGGCGCGGCGCATTTGCCCCCCCCGTTCGGAACCTGAGAGATTCACCCGTCAGCCACATCATGCGGCCATAAGGTTTGCTCCTTCGGTGTGCCCGGTCTGTCGGGCACTCTTCGGGGTGTTGACGCCAGTCCGGTCCTTTGAGCCTGAGAGTTTTCGGGGCGATTGCTCCTTCGGCGGCGGGTCTCCCCGCGCTCTCCCGGGTGGGCGATAACGCTTGTGGGGTGCTCGCAAATGCGATTCGGCGCAAGTAAAAGTTTCGGAAAGGTTTGGTGTCCTTTTGGCGTGTGCCCCTAATGTCGCAATGACTTAAACGTCAGCAACACAGAAGCAGCACAGAAGTAGCACAGAACGCAAATGGCATCTGGATCTATCGCGACGCGCTATCTGGTCCTATACGAGCCAGCCCTCAAAAGCCACACCTGCCACATGACCGATCATAATTCTTTGCCCGACCACACCTTGTGTCATTTCTGCGTCTCGGGGGGCTTGTTGTGAGCCCGACCCAGCCGGTTCTTGATACGTCTCCGTCCGTCTCTGACGAAGTGCGCCGCACGACGTGTTACATGTGCGCGTGCCGTTGTGGCATCAATGTGCACCTCAAAAGCGGTAAGGTTTCCTATATCGAGGGAAACCGCGACCATCCGGTAAACAAAGGTGTTTTGTGTGCCAAAGGATCCGCAGGAATTATGCAGGTCAATGCGCCCTCGCGGTTGCGCGCTCCGCTCAAGCGGGTAGGCCCCCGCGGGTCGGGCGCCTTTGAGGAGATCAGCTGGGACGAGGCGCTTGAGATGGCGGTTGGCTGGCTGGCCCCGATCCGCGCAGAAAACCCTGAGAAATTGGCGTTCTTTACCGGCCGTGACCAGTCACAAAGCTTTACCAGCTTTTGGGCGCAGGCATATGGCACCCCTAATTATGCCGCCCATGGCGGATTTTGCTCGGTCAATATGGCGGCGGCGGGCATTTATACGATGGGTGGCGCGTTCTGGGAGTTCGGTCAGCCCGATTGGGACCGAACCAAGCTTTTCATGATTTTCGGCGTCGCCGAAGATCACGACAGCAATCCGATCAAGATGGGGTTGGGCAAGCTCAAGGCGCGGGGCGCAAAGGTTATCGGCGTCAATCCGATCCGGTCGGGTTATAACGCCATTGCCGACGAATGGGTGGGCATTACACCGGGGACGGACGGCTTGTTCATTCTTGCTCTGGTGCATTGCCTGATGGTCGCCGGAAAGATCGACCTGAGCTACTTGACACAATTCACCAACGCTCCGGTGCTTGTCGATGCGCAAACCGGCCTTTTGATGCGGGACGATGCGGGTAAATCGCTGGTTATCGACCGGCGCACCGGTGATCTGGCGCCGTTTGATGCTGCTGGTGTGCAACCCGATCTTGCGGCCAGCCACGAAGGCAACAGGCCGGTGTTCCAGTATATGGCCGAGCGTTACATGGCAGCGGAGTATGCGCCCGAGGCGGTTGCCGAGCGTGTCGGTATTTCTGCGGCGCGTATCCGCAAGATTGCCGCCGAACTTGCCCGCGTCGCTTTTGATGAGGCGATCGAGATCGACCAGCCCTGGACCGATTTCCGCGGTCAGCGTCATGAAAAGATGACAGGGCGTCCGGTCAGCTTTCACGCAATGCGCGGGATTTCGGCCCATGCCAACGGGTTTCAGACGTGCCGCGCGCTGCATGTGCTGCAAATCCTGCTTGGTACGGTCGAGGTGCCCGGTGGTTTCCGCTTCAAACCCCCTTATCCCAAGCCCCCCGAGGTCCACCCCAAACCTCATTGCAAGGTTACACCGGGCAAGCCGCTGGACGGACCACACCTTGGATTTGTGCATGGTCCCGATGATCTTGCGCTCAAGGCTGACGGCTCTCCGGCGCGGATCGACAAGGCGTTTACATGGGAAAATCCGATGTCGGCCCACGGGTTGATGCATATGGTGATCTCGAACGCCCACGCGGGGGACCCGTACAAGATCGACACGCTGTTCATGTATATGGCGAATATGTCGTGGAATTCCTCCATGAACACGCGCGGCGTAATGGAGATGCTGACCGACAAGGATGAAAACGGTGATTATGTCATCCCGCACATCATTTACTCGGATGCCTACAGCTCTGAAATGGTGGCCTATGCCGACCTGATCCTGCCTGATGCGACCTATCTTGAGCGCCATGATTGTATTTCGTTGCTGGACCGCCCGATTTGCGAGGCCGAGGCGGCGGCGGATGCGATCCGCTGGCCGGTTATCGAACCGGACCGCGACGTGCGCGGTTTCCAGTCGGTTCTGATCGACCTTGGTCACCGTCTGGGCCTGCCGAATTTCACCAACGCGGACGGAACGGCGACCTATTCGGATTACGCCGACTACATTGTCAATCATCAGCGTAAGCCGGGTATCGGACCACTGGCCGGATTTCGGGGTGATGGCACCGAGGCGGGACGCGGTGCGCCGAACCCAGAACAACTTGATCGCTATATCGAGAACGGCGGTTTCTGGGTCAACCACATCCCCAAAGAAGCGCAATTCATGAAGCCGTGGAACAAGGCCTATCAGGATTGGGCCGTTGGCATGGGCCTTTACGACACGCCGCAACCCTATCTGTTCAATCTTTATGTCGAGCCATTGCGCCGCTTTCAACGCGCTGCCGAAGGGCACGGCGACCGCCAGCCCCCTGATCATTTGCGCGCGCAAATCATGGAAAAGATGGACCCGCTTCCGATCTGGTGGGACCCGTCAGAGGGGGTTGCCGCGTCGGATGAATATCCGATCCATGCCCTGACCCAGCGACCGATGGCGATGTATCACTCATGGGGGAGCCAGAACGCGTGGCTGCGCCAGATCCATGGCCACAACCCGCTTTATCTGCCCACAAAACTGTGGTCGGCGCACGGGTTTGCCGACGGAGACTGGGCCAGTGTGACCTCGCCGCACGGTGTTATCACTGTGCCGGTGGCACATATGGCGGCCTTGAACGAAAACACGATCTGGACGTGGAATGCCATTGGCAAGCGTAAAGGCGCCTGGGCGCTGGACGAAAACGCCCCCGAGGCGACC
Source organism: Paracoccaceae bacterium (assembly GCA_047629975.1). Taxonomy (GTDB): domain Bacteria; phylum Pseudomonadota; class Alphaproteobacteria; order Rhodobacterales; family Rhodobacteraceae; genus JBLHUT01. The sequence continues at coordinate 5,749 of JBLHUT010000065.1, read as the reverse complement.
AAGGGCTTCCTTCTCAATCACCTGATCCACGAACTGTTGCCGCCCAAGGGCGACGGCCTGCGGTGGTCGAACTCTGACCCGATCACGGGGCAGGCCGCGTGGTTCGACTTGCGGGTGCAAATTGCAAAGGTGCCTGCACCAGCCGAGGCGCAACCGGTCGTTGCACCGCAAAAATCGCCTGTCGGCACCGGACCGGATGAATTACGATGGAAGATCGGATCATGAGCCTGCCAAAGGGCTGCACCCTGTCCCAACTGAAAGCCGATACTCCCCAATGACCGAGCTCCCTCTTCAGACAATGCGCAAAATGGGCCTTGTGATCGACCTTGATACCTGTGTCGGGTGCCACGCCTGCGTGATCAGTTGTAAAGGATGGAACACCGAAAATTACGGTGCGCCCTTGTCGGATCAAAGCCCGTACGGGGCGGACCCGTCAGGAACCTTTCTCAACCGTGTGCACAGCTACGAGGTGCAGCCCGAGGCGGGTCCGGCGCAGTTGGTCCATTTTCCGAAGTCCTGTCTGCATTGCGAAGACGCGCCTTGCGTCACCGTTTGCCCGACAGGGGCAAGCTACAAGCGGGTCGAAGACGGGATCGTTCTGGTCAACGAGGACAGTTGCATCGGGTGCGGGCTGTGTGCGTGGGCCTGTCCCTACGGGGCGCGTGAAATGGATGCAGCCGCCGGCGTCATGAAGAAATGCACGCTGTGTGTTGACCGTATCTACAACGAAAACCTGCCCGAGGAAGATCGTCAACCGGCTTGTGTGCGCACGTGCCCGTCGGGTGCGCGCCATTTTGGCGATCTGGGGGACGAAGACAGTGATGTCTCGAAATTGGTCAAGGCGCGGGGCGGGTTCGACCTGATGCCGGAACTGGGCACAAAGCCGGTGAACAAATACCTGCCGCCGCGCCCGAAACAGGATCTAACGCCGCAAGGCGATGTTGATATTCTTGCGCCATTGCTGGCACCGGTGTCCGAGACACCGCAAGGGTTTCTTGGCTGGCTTGACCGGGCGCTTGATACGCTGCCCGGTGGCCCGAAAAACGGATAGAATACGATGCATCCGGCACCCTCAATCATTGTCTTCACGGTCCTGTCCGGGCTTGGTTTCGGCCTTTTGTTCTGGCTTGGCATTGCTCCGGCCGAGGCGCTGTCGCTGTGGCACTTTGCGCTCGCGTTCGGGCTTGCGGGGGGCGGGCTTTTGGCGTCGACCTTCCACCTTGGAAACCCGCAACGGGCGTGGCGCGCCTTTAGTCAATGGAAGACCAGCTGGCTCTCGCGAGAGGCGGTTCTGGCCGTGATTTGTTTTGCGGTGATGGGGCTTTTTGGGGCAAGTGTTGTGTTTTTGGGCACGGCACCGGCGGTTCTGGGCGCGCTTGGGGCGGTGCTGGCGCTGGCCACGGTCATTGCGACCTCGATGATCTATGCCCAGCTCAAGACGGTACCCCGTTGGAACCAGTGGACCACGCCGGCGCTGTTCACAGCGTTGTCGCTGTGCGGGGGGGCAATCCTGACGCAAGGCCCGGTTCTGAGCGCGCTTTTGCTGGCGATTTGCGGTGCACTTTTGCTGGCGCATTGGGGCATTGGCGATACGCGTTTTACAAAATCAGGCACGAACATGAATACCGCGACAGGGTTGCATCACGGCACCGTTCGGGCGTTTGAATCACCTCACACCGGCACAAACTACCTTTTGAAAGAGATGGTGTTTGTTGTGGCGCGCAAGCATGCGCTCAAGCTGCGCGCGATCAGTTTCGGTCTGTTGGTTGTGCTTCCTGTGCTTGCACTTTTGACGGGCGGGGCTGTCGGGCTTGGTCTGGCGATGGCGCTGCATCTGGCGGGGGTCTTTGTCAGCCGTTGGTTGTTCTTTGCCGAGGCCGAGCACGTTGTCGGGCTGTATTACGGCATGCGGTAGCGCCGGGGCGTGAGCCCGCTTTGAAACCAGCTTGCAAACGACACGATCGAAAAAACCGGAAGTCCGGTTGCGGCCCTTATGTCGGCGGCATAGGGCGTCATATTGGTGCATTCCAGCACGATCGCCCCTAGATCGGGGTGCGCCTTTTGCAGCGCGAGTGCGGCCGCGATGTTGTCTTGACGCGCCAGATCCGTGTTCAACCAAAGCTCGTTGTTCAGGATCGCACGGGTGAACTCTTGACCGCCTTCTGTTGTGCCGATCGGAGTACCTGCGGGAACCTTGGCTTTCTCAAGATGCGCCTGCGTCAGCGACGAGGCTGAAATGGTCAGAATTCCAGCGCGCTTTGAGGCTGGAAGCAGTGTGTTGATGGTGCCGACCTGCATCAACGACGATGTCAGTACCGGGACATCCACCGCCGCTGCGAGTTCTTCCTGAAACAAGGCCAGAAACCCGCAGTTGGTGGTGATGCCATCGACACCGTCTGCCTCCAGCTCTCGGGCGGCGTCGATAAAAACGTCCAACAGCCCTTCGGCCCCGCGCCGCACCACACGATCCGGTGAGGCATCGCGCACCAGTTTGTAATGGACCGGAAATGGCCATGTCGAGGCATTTCCCATGTCACCGGGGATGCGCGGAAATCGGGCATCGAGCATCAATATGCCCAAAGCTGCTCCATAAATGGGCTTGCCACCTTCGACGATCATGACCGTGCTCCTGCTTTGTTGTTAATGAAGCGTTGACACCTGTGGGCGGGCGGTTCAACTCTTTTACAAAAGGCAGGAGCCGGAACGCCAATGCAAGAGGACAGACGCAATTTTCTGACCGGAGCCGAGGCATTGGTCCGCATGCTCGAGGCGCACGGCGTGACACACATGTTCGGGCTGTGCGGAGATACGACATTGCCGTTTTACGACGCGCTCTCGCGGCTTGATCACGGCATCACCCATATCCTGACCCGTGACGAGCGCCATGCGGGATATATGGCCGACGGTTACGCGCGTGTGACGGGAAAGCCCGGCGTGTGCGAGGGGCCATCGGGTGGTGGGGCGACCTATATCTTGCCCGCTGTGGTCGAGGCGAACGAAAGCTCGATCCCCGTGCTTGCCATCACCAGTGATGTGGCGACCACCTCGCGCGGAAAATACCCGTTGACCGAGTTGGATCAGGAGGCGCTGTTCCGGCCTTTGACCAAATGGAACCGCTCCCTTGACCGCGCCGGAAGCCTTCCGGCGATGGTGCGAACGGCGTTTCGTGCCATGACCACGGGGCGACCCGGGGCGACGCATCTGGCGCTGCCGTTCGATACGCAAAAAGGTGCCGTTGATCCAGCCGAGATCTGGGCCGATCCGCGGCATCACAGCTATCCCGCAGAGCGGGCCGGCCCTGATGCCGGCGAGATCGAAGAGGCGGCACGCCTGTTGTCGCGCGCGCATGCGGCAGTCATCATTTGTGGTGGTGGCCCGGTGATTGCAGGGGCACAAGACGCGCTGGCTCGGGTGGCGCGTGCGCTTGATTGTCCGGTTGCGACCTCTGTATCAGGGCAGGGCGCAATTGCAGAGATCGACCCGCTTGCTCTTGGTGTTGTGGGCTCGAACGGCGGTGTGCCGGTGACCCGTGCTGTTGTTGATGCGGCGGACCTTGTTCTTTTTGTCGGCTGCCGTGCGGGGTCTGTCACGACAGAGCGTTGGTGCTCGCCGGATAAATCCACGCAGATTATTCATATTGACAGCGACCCGATGGTCATTGGCGCCAATTACCGGACGGATGTTGCGATCTGTGCCGATGCGCGGCTCTCGCTCGAGGCGCTTGCCGATGCTCTTGAGGCCTCAGGCCCGCATGTGCCGCAGGGGGGATCGGATGTTGTGCGTGATGTCTGGACAGCAAAGCAGGCGCATTTCGCGCCGCTTGCCAACAGTCCCGAGCGGCCCCTGCGCCCCGAGGTTGTCATCGCCGCGCTGATGCAGGCGCTGGACCCCGATGCGACGATTGTGGCCGATCCCGGAACGCCGTGTCCTTATGTTTCGGCCCATTACCGTTGGCCGCAATCGGGGCGGCATTTTATCACCAATCGGGCGCACGGGGCGCTGGGCTATGCGTTGGCGGCGGCGATGGGTGCCCATGTGGGCCGACCCGATGTCCAGACCGTGGCCTTGATGGGGGATGGCTCGTTCGGGTTTTGCTGTGGCGAATTCGAGACGATCACCCGCTATAACATGCCGATCCTCTCGATCGTGTTTTCGAATGCGACGTTTGGCTGGATCAAGGCAGGGCAGGAAAGCGGTTTTGGAAAACGCTATTACAACGTTGATTTCAATCGTACCGACCACGCAGCCGTTGCAGCAGCGTTCGGGGTGAAAAGCTGGCGGGTGGAGGATCCGGCCGATCTGCCGGGTGTTTTGAAGCTGGCGTTGGCGCATCGCGGGCCGACGTTGATCGATGTGATTTCCCAGCCGCTTCATGAGGCGGCAGCACCAGTATCGGAGTGGGTCGCTTGACCGAAAACCCTCAAAAAACAATCGCTATTGTCGGGGCGGGCATCGTTGGTGTGTCTGCTGCGATCTGGTTGCAACGCGAAGGCCATAAGGTCATGCTGATTGACCGCGGCGCGCCGGGGGATGGCACGTCTTATGGCAATGCCGGTGTTCTGGCCTCGGTTGCGATCATGCCGGTCACGGGGCCGGGCCTGATTGCCAAGGCACCACGCATGCTGTTCGATCCCAATCAGCCATTGTTCCTGAAATGGGGCTATCTGCCAAAGTTGATGCCGTGGCTGGTTAAATACCTGCGCCATGCCAATGCCGAAGACGCCACGCGAATTGCCGCGGCTCTTGCTCCGATCATCGGCGATAGTCTTGCCGATCATCAGGCATTGTCGGAGGGGACGGGCGCGGAAAAGTGGATTGTGCCGGGGGATTATGTCTTTGGCTACGGATCACGGGCTGATTACGAAGCCGAGGCGTTCACTTGGAAAATCCGGCGTGAGCACGGCTTCGAGCCGCAGGAAATCGAAGATTTCAAAGCCTATGATCCGGTCTTTTCCGAAAAGATCGGTTTCGGGATCAAAATGCCGAACCACGGGCGCATCACCAGCCCGGGCGATTACGTCAAAGACCTTGCGCGTCACGCCGAGGCAAACGGCACACAGATGATCAAGGCCGATGTGCGTGGAATATTGCGCGAGAACGGGCAGGTCACCGGATTGCGCACTACGGGCGAGACGATTGCCTGTGATACCGTCATTCTGGCCACCGGTGTGTGGTCAAAACCGATGGCCGATATGCTTGGTCTGAACGTGCCGCTTGAAAGCGAGCGGGGCTATCACATTGAATTGTGGGAGCCAAATTTCATGCCGCGCGGACCGGTTATGATCGCGTCGGGCAAATTTGTCGCGACCCCGATGGAGGGACGGCTGCGGCTGGCTGGTGTGGTCGAGTTGGGGGGCCTGAAGGCGCCACCATCGCGCGCGCCATTCGATTTGCTAAAACGACAGGCACTGGCGGCCATGCCCGGTCTGACGTGGGCGCGCGAGACCGAGTGGATGGGCCACCGTCCCGCGCCGTCTGATTCCATTCCCGTTATCGGAGAGGTTCCCGGAATCAAGGGGGCGTATCTGGGGTTCGGGCATCACCACGTCGGGTTGACCGGCGGGCCAAAGACCGGTCGTTTGCTTGCGCAAATGATATCGGGGCGAAAACCAAATATTGACGTGGGGGTATACTCTCCGTCACGGTTCAAAAGGTAATTAACATCTGAGTCCTCGCAAAGGGGGCCGTCTTTCAACTGGGAGCTATAACTATGAGAAAACTGACAAACCTGCTGGCAGCTACTGCCTTG
>JBLHUT010000064.1:0-13419 GCA_047629975.1 Paracoccaceae bacterium | reverse complement strand
TGCGCAATAACACAGGCGCGTTGTTGGCAGAGGCCGACGGGGTTGTGTTGGCCGATGCCTTGCCTGCGGGGATGATCCTGAACGGGGTGCCGTCGGCAGTTGTCACCACCGGAACCGCGAGCGTGAATTCTTGTGGCGGAGTGTCGGGCGATACGTCATTCAGTTGTTCGTTCGGCACGATGTCGCCGGGGGCCGTGATGACTGTGACCGTTCCGGTCAAAGTGATTGCGGTTGACAGTTTTCCCGATGTGATTGTGAACACTGCCACCGTAACGACCACCTCACGCGATGCCGACCCAAGCAATGATTCCAAAGACGGCAGCGTGACGGTGAATTCGTCCTCGGTGGCTGGTAGTGTTTACAGCGACCTTGATTTCGACGGCACGGTTTCGGCCGGAGATGGCGATATCAGCGGTGTCACGATGACCCTGAGTGGTACGGCGCATGACGGGGCCGCTATTTTGTTGACGTTTGTTACCGATGCGACCGGAAATTACGTGTTCCCGTTCGTGCCGGCGGGGGATTACACGATTACCCGCGGGGCCTTGGGTGTTGCGGGGCTTTTTGATGCTGCAAATACCGTAGGATCGGAAGCCGGCGCCACGCCGACACTGACCATCACAACATTCACACTGCCGAGTGTGACGACGGCCACCGGGTATCTTTTCTCGGGGGCACCTCAATCAAGCATCGGTATCGCCAAGCAGGTTGTGGGGGCGCCGACAGTCAATGCGGACGGCTCGTTCGATGTGGCTTTCCAGTTTCTGGTCGAAAATTTCAGCACCGAACCGCTTGATACGATTGATGTGATCGACGGGCTTTCGGGGGCGGCACCGTTGTTCGGGGATTACGTCACCCTTGCGGCACCGGCGAGTGATGCGATGACCGCGGGAAGCTATACCATCGCGACCGCGCCAACGGGGTCGTGCGTGGGTTTGAACACGGGTTTCAACGGTGACACGTCGCCGCTTTTGGTGTCTGGCGGGACGCTGGGCGTGGGGGCGACCTGTACCATCAATTTCGCGCTTCGTGTGCAACCGACGGTTCCGCCGCCGGCTGTGCTGGCATCCGGTGGGCGTTATGAAAATCAGGCGTCGGTCACCGGCGAAGGAACGCTTTCGGGGCAGACCTCGCTTACGAACCCAGCGCTGGGCGATCTTTCGGATGACGGCACCGACCCTGATCCAAGCGCAGACGGTTTTCCCAATGGCGCGAACGAGAATGATCCGACACCGGTTGCGCTCACCATTCTGCCGGGGATCGAGGTGGTAAAAACACAGTCCTTCGTCGATGACGGAGACGGGCTTGACGGTGTTGGCGACACGATAAGTTACACAATTACCGTCCTGAACACCGGTGACAGCACCCTGACCAATGTGGGCATTGTCAGTGATACGTTTCAGGCGCTTGATGCCACTCCTTTGACTTTGACAAGTGCGGCGGTTTTTGTACCCTCCATCGGTGGCTCGCCCGAAGGCACGCTGATCGCGGGAGAGACCGCGACCTATTCGGCCTCGTTCGTTGTGAATGTGGCAGCCGTCGTCGGTGGCGGAATGTCCAACAGTGTAACTGTGTCGGGTGATCCTGCGTTGGGGCCGCCGTTTGTGGTTACGGATATTTCGGATGACGGCGATGATGGCGACGGCAATCTGGTCGATGATCCGACCGTTTATCCGTTGGTGCCGTCCTTGGTGACCAGTGGATTGAGTGTCACGAAAACCACGCCTGTCGGTGTTGTCGAGCGGGGCAGCGTTGTGCCTTACACAATCTCGATTGCGAATAATACGGCTGTGTCGGTCGGTCTTTTGACTCTTGTGGACGTGCTTCCTTCGGGGTTCCTTTATGTCGACGGCAGTGCGACCCTTGCGGCGGTGCCCTTTGCGGTGACGGTTGCGGGTAAGGTGGTCACGTGGCCAAGCATCAGCGTGGCGCCTTTTGCGACGTTGACTGCAACGCTCTCGGCGCGGATCACCACCGGGGCGCAGGCGGGCGAGCATGTCAACACCGCCAGCGTACGCGACCCCGCCACGGGGGCGTTACTGGCCCCTCAAGCGACAGCCGTCGTGCGCATTCTGCCCGAGCCGGTGTTCGATTGTGGAGATGTCATCGGTAAGGTCTTTAACGATCAAAACCGTGACGGATATCAAAATCAGGGCGAGGCGGGCATTCCGGCCGCACGCGTGGCCGGAGTGGACGGGACGATCATTACTACCGATCCGTTTGGCCGATACCATGTGCCTTGTGCGATGTTGCCGCAGGATCGCGGATCGAACTTTATCCTGAAACTCGACACCCGCTCGTTGCCTGCCGGTTACAGGGTCACCACCGAAAATCCGCGCGTCATGCGCCTGACGCCCGGTAAGATGACCGAGATGAATTTTGGCGCGGCGATCACGCGGGTTGTGCGTGTCGATCTGAACGGGCGGGCTTTTGTGGTGGGCGCGGACGGGCGCGCCGCGTTGTCGCCCGCGCTTGTTGCCGGGATCGCGACACTGTTGCCACAGATCGCCGCGCAACCGGTCAACCTGCGGCTTGCCTATCACGTGCCGCGCAAGGCGACATCCGATGACTTGCGGCGGGGTCGGGCGCTGTCGCGACTGGTCGAGCGGCATATCGAACGTGCGTGGCGCGACATCGGCCAAGTAATGCTGACGATCGAATTAACGATTGTCAGGGAAGAGGAGTAGATGGGCATGAAAATGTTGCAAAATAAAACGTTCACCCACTCCTTTCGCCGTTTTTTGCTGCACAGCACGGCGTTGGTCAGTTTGGGGATGCTGTCTGCTGGCGCGACCATGGCCGCCGAGGATGACGACTGCCTTGAGGCTCTGGTCCCCCAGCCGCAAGATTGCGCGCGCGCCAATGCCGATGTTGTTGTCCGGATGCCGGTGGGCAAGAATGACGAGCTGATCCGCACCCGCCCGGGAGACAATTTCGAAACCAGTGGATTTTCGATTTCGATCGACAACGAAATGATTGCGGGTGCGCCGCTGCGTCGTGATCCACGCCGCGATGCAGATATTGCCGCGTCAGGGCGCAATGTCGATGTGCGCTATGACGGGCTTGACCTGCGTCCGGTGCTGAATGTCTCAACCCCTGATTTGCGCGCGACCTACCGCGCTGGCGAGCAAGTACAGTTTCGCGCCTCGTCGAACTATCCGGCTTATATCACGCGTGCCGAAATACGCATTCTTGACCTGTCGCGGCGCGGAGTGCCCGTTGTGGCGGCCTTGCCGGTGGCACCCAACGGCAGTGTCGCGTGGACCATGCCCGACGGGCCGCAAGACGGTTTTGCCTATGTTTTGCGCGTGTATGATGCGGCGGGCCGGTATGACGAAACACGTCAGCGGACACTGACCCGCACCGAACAGGCGTTTGCCCCGCACGAAACCGTCGGCGGGCCGGTCGTTGCTGCGGGTGAGGGCGAGGATAACACCCGACGACGCTCCATCCCGATCGCAGGCGGGCGTGTGACGGTTGCCGGCACGCAGATTGCGGCTGACGGACGCGTCACGGTGATGGGCGAAAAGGTGCCTGTAGATGCCTCTGGCAAGTTTGTGGTCAGCCGGATTTTGCCGGTGGGTGATCAGATCGTGACAGTAGAGGTGGTGGAAAATGGTCAGACCCGCACGATTGTGCGCGATGTCCCTATCCCGAAAAAGGACGTGTTCTATGTGGCCATTGCCGATCTGACCTTTGGCAAGCGGTTGCAGGACGATGCGGCCAGCGCCGATCCCGACTACAAGGAAACCTACAGCGACGGTCGCCTTGCGTATTACGTCAAATCGAAAACGGCACGGGGCTATACGATCACATCGTCGCTTGATTCTGGCGAGGGCCCTCTGGACGAGGTGTTCAGCCGCCTAGATGACAAAGACCCCCGCCGTGTCCTCCAGCGCCTTGATCCCGAGGATATGTATCCCACCTACGGCGATGACAGCGCGGCATTTGACGACACGCCAACGGCGGGGCGGTTCTATTTACGGGTTGAGAAAGACGCCTCCAGCTTTGTCTGGGGGGATTTCAAGGCAAATGTAACCGGTAGCACGCTGTTGTCGAACACACGTGCGCTTTACGGGGCGCAACTGGAATACAACACACAGACCGTGACCGAGGCCGGTGATCCGGTCGCATCGGTTGTGCTTTATGCCGCGCAACCCGACACGCTGCCGCAACGCGATGTGCTGCGCGGAACGGGGGGCTCTGTCTATTTCCTGAAGCGTCAGGATATCAACGGTGGCTCCGAGGTGTTGCGCGTTGAAACGGTCGATCCCGTCACAGGGCGTGTCGTGTCACAAGAAACGCTTTCCGAAGGTGTCGATTACGAGATCGATTACATTCAGGGAGTTGTGATCCTGACCCGCCCCTTGAACTCCTCGGCCGGTTCAGGGGCTTTGGTGTCGTCTTCGGCAGGGGGGCAGTACGATGTGAACCTTGTGGCCCAATACGAATACACACCCACGACAGGCGACTTGTCAGGGGCTTCGGTCGGGGGGCGTGTCGCGGTGCAAGCCACACCGAAACTGCGCGTCGGTGTCACTGCGATGCGCGAAACCACCGATACCGCTGATCAGGACATGGCAGGGGTCGATGTTCGCTATCAGCTGGGCACGCTCAGTTACCTGCAACTTGAGGCAGCAGAGACGCGTGGCCCCGGATTTGGCCGCTCTGTGTCAAGCGACGGCGGCTTGACGTTGGCCTCAAGTGGTGGCGGTGTTCTGGGGACAGGGCGGGCGTACAGCTTTGACAGCCACTTCGATCTTCAGGACCTCGGGCTGGGCAGGACAGGGTTTGTCGACCTGTATTACGACCGCAAGGAAACGGGCTTTTCCAGTCTTTCACAAGATATCACCCAGAACCAGCGCCTGTTCGGGATGCGGGCCGAGATCGAACTGTCCGAGCGGCTGACCTTCGGGATGGATGCAGAGGATTTCGAAAAGGCCGATGGCACGTCGCGTGCCACAGGCGAGCTGCGTCTGAGCTATGACATCAACGCGCAGTGGCGCGTTTCGGGGGGGCTTGCTGTAACGGACAAAACCACCCTTGGGGATCCGGCCGAAACCGGCCGTCGCACGGACTTTGGACTTCGGATCGCGTATGAACCCAGCGATGATCTGCTGCTTTTTGCATTCGGGCAGGCGACGGTTGATCGGTCGGGTGGCTTGAGCAAAAACGACCGTCTGGGTGTTGGCTTCGAAGCGCAGGTGACAGAAAAAGTGGCTGTTTCGGGCGAGGTGTCCGACGGCACCACCGGGCTTGGCGGGCAGGTGCGTGTCAGCTATGCGCCAACAGCCGACAACGAGGCCTACCTTGGCTATACGCTTGATCCGACGCGCACGGGCGCGGGGTATTCGCTGGTGGGCGAAGACCGAGGGACCTTGGTGTTCGGGGGGCGCTACAGGCAGTCTGCACGGCTCTCTACATTCACCGAAAACACAGTTGATCTGTTTGGCGAACGCCGCGCCGTCACGCGGGCTTACGGTGTGACCTACACGCCCGATGCGCGCTGGACCTTGTCCGGAGCAATCGAGTTGGGTGAAGTGCGCGATGCCACAAACGGCAACTTTGACCGCGATGCGTTTTCATTCGGGGTGGCCCATGTGGACGAGGCCGGAACAAAGGCCCGCGGACGGCTTGAGTATCGCACCGAAGACGGGGCAGGGACAGCACAAGACCGCGATACCTGGGCCTTTTCTGGTGGATACGAGTACAGGGCCGACGATAACTGGCGCTTTTTGGCAAATATCGACGCGCTGTATTCGGACGCGGTCGATGGCAGTTTTCGGGATGGCGAGTATCTTGAGGCCAGCCTTGGCTACGCCTACCGGCCTGTCGATAATGATCGTCTGAACATGCTCTTGCGCTATACCTACTTGCATGACCTGCCCGGCGAGGACCAGGTCACGGCCTCCGGATCGGTTGACGGACCCTTGCAGAAAAGTCACGTGATTTCGGTGGATGCGAATTATGACCTGTCACCAAAGCTGACTGTCGGTGGTAAATACGGGTACCGAAAATCGCAAGTGGCGGCCCGCGGGACCGATACGTTTACAGATTCGACGGCGCATCTTGGTATTTTGCGGCTCGACTGGCACGTGGTTCAGAAATGGGATGTGATGGCCGAAACCCGCATCCTGTTTACCGAGCAAAGCGATGTCAGCGAGACCGGAAGCCTGATCGGGATCTATCGCCACTTCAGCAATAACGCCAAGCTTGGTCTTGGATATGAATGGGGAAAGGTATCTGACGACATGACCGATCTGGATTATGTGTCGCGCGGTGTTTTCCTGAACGTGATCGCCAAATTCTAGGGGGCGCTTGTTGATTGTGTTCCGGTGGTGCCCGGGCGGAAAGTTACTTGGCAATGGCGCTTGTGTGCCCTATTTTCCGGTATCCCGCTGTCCGGGTGGTGTTTGTGTCGCCGCGGGCAGGCGATTGGATCGAACAAGTGAGTATGCCCGACATGACGATGCCCGACAAAACCGCGCTTCTTATCGGAAGCGGTCCTAACGCGCTGAACGCGACCGCGTGGCCGCGGACCTGTTTCGACGATATTGTGGCGATCAATAACGCGTGGCGCGTCCGCCCTGATTGGACGCATCTTGTTCATCCCGAGGATTTCCCCGAAGACCGCAGGCCCGAAGAGGTTTCGCCGGAGCAAAAAATTGTCGACTACAGGGATTACGTCCCGGTGCAGAATGCGCTGGGCGGGTTCGTTTATGCCGGTGGAACGATGGCTTTTACGGCCGGTTATTGGGTGTTGGGCGCCATCCGGCCTGCGGTGATGGGCTTTATCGGATGTGACATGGTCTATCCCGCGCAGGGGCAGACCCATTTTTATGGCACCGGAACTGCCGATCCGTTGAGGGTAGATATCTCGTTGCGCAACCTGGAGGCTAAATCGGCACGCCTGTTTTTGCTGGCCGCCGAGCAGGGGTGTCTGTGCGTGAATTTGTCACAAGATACCAGCCGGTTGGTGTTTCCGCGTGCAACGATTGCGGGGCTGCGGGATATGGCCACCCGACATCCTGTTCTGGACCAACAGGCCATTCGCGCCGCCAAGCAAGAAGAGGCGCGGCTTGGCTATTTTGTCGAGTCGGGGCGGTATTGGCAGGTACAGGACCGGTTTGACCCGGCATGTATTGACGCGCTTGATGCGCTGTGGCTCGCGGCGTTCGAGGCAAGTTCGCGTCAGGCGACCTGAGTGTGCCTCGTGCGTGTGCGGGTGGTCAGAACGTTGGCGGGGTACAGGCACTGACGACTGTGCACTCATGATTTGTGATGTTCCGGAACCGGTGCGGTAACGTGCTGTCAAAAATATACCCGTCCCCTGCTTTGAGTATCGTTGTCTGATCCCCGACAGTTACCTCGATTTCACCTGTGATTACCACGCCGGCTTCCTCTCCATGATGGATCAAAAGCGTGTCTCCGGTATCGGCATGCGGCGGGTAGGTCTCACAGAGCACCTGCAACGCATGCTGGGAGGTATCCCCGAGTTGCCGCAACGAAATCTGTGCCAGTTTGAGGCCGTCCGGCCCGGAATTCTGGGGCGCGATTTCGGTAAATTCGGCAGCGGTGTAGAAATGCTGTGGCTTGGTGGACTCTTCGAGGGGGGAAAAGAATTCGGACATGCTCATGGGAATCGCATCAAGCAAGGATTTGAGAGAGGCGATCGAGGGGCTTGTCTTGTTTTTTTCAATCAGCGAAATCGTGCCATTGGTCAGTCCTGCACGGCTCGCAAGCTCGCGTTGCGACAAGCCGTTCTTCATCCGCACTGCGCGCAGTTGTTTGCCAATGTCCACGTGCGTTCCTTATTTCATGATGGATCAATGCATTACGGGATGTGACAGGGCTTTGAAACCCTTTTCGATCTTCTGGTCGTGCAAAAGTTGCTTGTAACGAGGAGCATCATGGGGTTTTGGCAACGGTGGAATGGCCTTGTTCGTCAACAAATCAATCCATTTGACAATTAAAATAAACGGCGTAGTAGAAATAATCAACACTCTACTGCGATTCATCCTGAAAGGCGCGTCCAATGGCAAAATCTGCAACCACGTCCCCTCGCAAGTCCCCCCGTCGCAAGAAACCTGCCGTCAGTGCAGCGACGCACACCGATCCGGTTTTTGCTGTGCCGGTAGATGTGGCGCCCCAAAGTCCTTTACCTGATTTTGCCGCAGTTGCTCCGGCGAGCAATGCGAATTTGCTGGCCCGTCGCGAGGCGGCTGTTGCACCTGGTGTTGCCTCGGCGACGCAGGTTTTTGCCAGCTATGCCGAGAATGCTGAATTATGGGATGTAGAAGGCAAGCGTTACATTGATTTTGTCGGTGGTATTGGTGTTCTGAACGTCGGGCACCGCCATCCAAAGGTGGTCGCGGCCGCCAAGGCGCAAGAGGACCACTACACGCATACCAGCTTTCAGGTTGTCCCCTACGAGCCTTATGTGGCGCTGGCCGAGAAACTGAATGCGCTTGCACCGGGTGATTTTGCGAAAAAGACGCTTTTGGTCACCACAGGGGCCGAAGCCGTTGAAAACGCAGTCAAGATTGCGCGGCTTGCAACAGGGCGGACCGGTGTGATCGCCTTTACCGGCGGGTATCACGGGCGCACGCTGTTGACGCTGGGAATGACCGGAAAGATCGCGCCGTACAAACGGAACGTAGGCCCGTTTCCATCCGATATCTTCCGTGCTCCGTTCCCGAGTGTGCGTGATAACATCACGGTCGCGGATGTGTTGACTGCGCTTGAGAACCTGTTTTTGACCGATGCGCAGCCTGACCGTATTGCGGCGATGATCCTTGAGCCTGTTTTGGGGGAGGGAGGCTATGTGCCCGTTCCGTTCGAGATGATGCAGGCTCTGCGTGCGATTTGTGACAAGCACGGTATCTTGTTGATCGCCGACGAAATTCAGGCCGGATTTGGCCGCACGGGCACGTGGTTTGCGATCGAGCATTCGGGTGTGGTGCCGGACCTGATCACGGTCGCCAAAAGCATGGCGGGTGGATATCCGATTGCCGGCGTCATCGGCCGTGCCGATGTGATGGACGCGGCCGGCCCCGGGATGTTGGGAGGCACTTACGGGGGCAACCCTGTGGCATGCGCCGCGGCCCTTGCAGCGATCGAAGTGATCGAGGAAGAGGGGCTTTTGGCACGCTCGACGGCCCTTGGCGCGCATTTCTGTGCGCGTCTGGCAGAAATCGGAGCCCGCTCTGCGCCGTACCGCATGTGGGATATCCGCGGGCTTGGGGCGATGGTCGGGATAGAGTTTGTGACCGACTTCGAAACCGCAACACCTGATGCGGCGCTGACCAAAGCGATCTGCGCCCATGCGCTCAAACGCGGGTTGATCCTTTTGTCATGCGGGCTTCATGGCAATGCCTTGCGCATCATGGTTCCGCTGACGGCATCTGATGCAGTGATCGACGAAGGGCTGGCAATTTTCGAAGCGGCTCTTGCCGATGCGGTTGTCGAGCTCAGCGTCTAACGGCTGTCGCCAGGATCACGTTCATTCGATCACATGAAAACCGCAACAGAAGCAGTTCTGTTGCGGTTTTTTATTGGGCGGCTGATGTCAGTCGATCGGTGAAAATGAATCTGCGCGGGCGCGGTTCCAACGGAATAAATAGCCAAAGCCGTCGTCTTGGGCGCGGATCAGGAACCCTTCGGGCAGATTGGGATACACATCGTCTCCGGTGACCATTTCCGCATTCTTTTGCCGGATCATGATGTGACGCGGCAGAAAATGGCTGGGGTGTGTGAGTCCGGCTGCACCTGCCATCTCTCCCAGAGCCTTGAGCGTGTTGTGATGAAAACGCGCCACGCGCTTGCTTTTGTCTCCCACATCCAGCGCGCGTTGACGCAGGGGGTCCTGGGTTGCCACCCCGACGGGGCAGTGATTTGTGTGGCAGGCCTGCGCCTGAATGCAGCCAATGGCAAACATGTAACCGCGCGCCGAGTTGACCCAATCCGCGCCAAGAGCCATGGCACGCGCGATGTCGAAGGCCGATATCAATTTGCCCGCAGCCCCGATCCGGATCTTGTCGCGCAGGCCGGCCCCGCGCAACGTGTTGTGCACAAAGGTAAGCCCCTCGATCATCGGCATGCCGACGTGATTGGCAAACTCCAGCGGTGCCGCCCCTGTGCCGCCTTCGGTGCCGTCAACCACAATAAAGTCTGGCACAACGCCGGTTTCCAGCATGGCCTTGACGATGCACATGAATTCACGCCGGTGCCCGATGCACAACTTGAAGCCGACAGGTTTGCCGCCCGACCTGTCGCGCAGCACCGCCAGAAAGTTCATCATCTCGAGCGGGGTTTTAAACGCGCTGTGCGAGGCCGGAGAGACACAATCCACGCCCATGGGCACACCGCGGGCCTCGGAGATCTCAGGGGTGATCTTGGAAGCAGGAAGCATGCCGCCATGCCCGGGTTTGGCCCCTTGGCTCAGCTTGACCTCGATCATTTTGATCTGGTCGCTTGCGGATTGTCGGGCAAATTTTTCGGCGTTGAAGGTGCCGTCATCGTTGCGGCACCCGAAATAGCCCGACCCGACTTCGTAGATCAGATCGCCGCCTCCCTCGCGGTGGTAGCGGCTGACGCCGCCTTCACCGGTGTCATGGGCGAAACCGCCGATCCTGGCCCCCTTGTTGAGCGCCGAGATCGCATTGGCGGACAAGGCTCCGAAACTCATGGCGGAAATGTTGTAGAGTGAGGCATTGTACGGCTTTTGACAGTCCGGCCCGCCAATCTTGACGCGGAAATCAGTGTCTTCGAGGTGCACGGGATTGATCGAATGGGTCAGCCACGCATAGCCGGAATCGTACACCCGCATCCGGGTTCCAAAGGGGCGTTTGTCTTCTACGCCTTTGGCGCGCTGATAGACAAGCGAGCGTGCATCGCGGCTGAACGGTTCCTCGTCCTGATCGCTTTCGATCAGATACTGGCGGATTTCAGGCCGGATCCCTTCGAACAAAAACCGCATGTGGCCCAGAACGGGATAGTTGCGCAGGATCGAGTGGCTTGGCTGTGTCACGTCATGCACACCCAAAGCCGTGAGCGCCGCAAACAGCGCAAAAGGGATCAACATCCAGATCAACCAGATCGACGCGACCAATGAAGCAACGGCCAAAATCGCCATCGAGGCAAAGATTGCGTACCGCCCGCTTGTGAACACCAACGTCATCGTGTCTCTCCCATTTTTGATCCGTGATGCGCGCCTTATCAAGGCGCGTTTTTTGTTCAAGTCTCTCGCACCCGCGCCCCAAAGGTCAAACAAAAGGTGCTATTGCAGCAAAAGCGGCATCATCAAGGTCGCAAGGCTGAGGACCAGAAAGAAGCCCGCCATATCTGTGATCGTCGTCAACAGTGGCCCCGAGGCGACTGCGGGGTCTTGCCCTAGACGCTTCAGCAAAAGTGGCACCACTCCCCCGATCGACACTGCAATTATGGTATTGAGCGCAAGTGCGAGGCCGATCACAAGCCCCAGATAGGGGTTCCCCTTCCAGGCCCACGCAACCAGTCCGATCAAAATTCCCAGAACAATGCCGTTGATGATGCCGACAGAAACCTCCTTGAGCCAAACGCGCATGGCATCCTGCGGCCGCACAAGGCCAAGTGACAATTCGCGCATCGTCACACCCACCGCCTGATTGCCCGAGCACCCGCTCATGTCAGACACCATCGGAAGGAAAACAGCGATGGCGATTACAGCGGCCAGCGTTTCCTCGTAGGCCGAAATCACACTGGCGGCGATGATATTCAGCACGATGTTGGCCGATAGCCATGCCAGCCTGCGGCGGGACCTGATGGCCAGTGGCATCGTGCGCAACTCGTCGCCGACAATACCCTGAAGCCGCATGTTGTCCGTCTCGGCGCGCTCCAGCATCGCAGCATCTGCGGCAGTGCGCGAGACAACCCCGACCAGAACGCCGTTGCTGTCAACGACCGGAAAACCCAGAAAATCGTTGTCGTTAAAGGCGTCTTGCAGGGCATCAAGATCGTCATCGACCCGCAGGGTCAACGCGGGCACCATGATATCCTGCAATTGAACACTGCGCTTGGCGGTCAACAGGTTGCGCAGCGAGACCACCCCGATCGGGCGCTCTTCGGGGTCAACAATATAGGGGTGTTGGCCGTTATAGATTTCCATGTCGTCTTCGTTGGCAAGGCTGCGCAGAACCGCCCCGACGGTTTGATTGGATTTGAAGGTAAAGGCATCGGCCACCATCAGGCCACCGGCTGTGTCCCAGTCGTATTCGACCAACCGGCGCACGTCGTCGGCGTCTTCGGGGCTGATACCAGCCAGCAGGGCCTCGGCATCGTCCTTGTCCATTTCGGCGATCACATCTGCCTGAACGTCTGATTCCAACTCGTCGAAAATCGCAACCGCCGAGGCAACCTCGAGGCGCTCCATCAGGTCACCGGCAAGCTCGGACGGGGCCTCCTCGATCAGGGTGGAGGCAACATCGGCGGGCAAGAGCGACAACAGGGCGTCACGCTCTTTCGGGGAAAACGCCAGTACCTCGCGCAGAGCCTCGCTGAGTGACAGGTCCGAGATCAGTTCCGCAAGTCGGTTTGCATCATTTTGATCCATGGCCAGTTCGATAGCGGCTGAAACATCGAACTTCTCGGTCAAGGGGGCGTTTTGGGTCATTCAGGGTATCCTTTGTATCCGTCGTCACCGGATCTTAGTGCCAGTGCTGGCATCCGGGAGATCGGCGTGGCGATTCGTGACGATTCGTGGGGCAACGGGGGGAAGGGAAACAGGGAGGCTGTTTTTGGCGTGGCAGGAAGGCAGGTCGATGGTTGGCTTTAGTGATTCGGGGCAGGTTACCAATAGGGGGCACAAGCGTTTCAGAAGCGTTCTACCTTGCGTTACGTTTCTCTTGCAGGGCTGCGAATAGGTGTTTGAAATGGTTGCATTAGGGACCTTAGGGTGCAGAAAAGCCGCTAGGGAAGCGACGCAGTGTTTCGTCGTGATTCATAACAGCTTGATTAAAATAATAAACAATAATAACCTTGAGGCACGGTCGGGTGCAAGCGTGTCACGCAGACGGGCTGCCGCGTTAAACTGACTGGAGACGAGAATACGCGGCCTTGCTGCAATGTAGGAGTCACGCCTAATTGCTTGCAATTTTATGTTCGCTAGGTACTATAATTTGTACTAAAAAGACGCTTTTAGTGCTGAAATGATGGGCGTTGGCCGTGAGGCCGGAGACCATAAAATAAGACGCCCGCGTTAGACGGGTGGCCAACAAGGGAAATTATTGATGAAAATACTCAACTACCTTGCATTCGCAGGGGCTATGGTTGCAGGGTCTGCAACTGTTGCCCAAGAGCGGTTCATCACGATCGGGACGGGCGGGCAAACCGGCGTTTATTTCGTGGTTGGCCAGTCTATCTGCCGACTCGTTAATCGCGATT
>JBLHUT010000063.1:0-13750 GCA_047629975.1 Paracoccaceae bacterium | reverse complement strand
ACAGGGTGCCACATAATTTCGGGGCGCAGGGGCCGCGCTGGCTCCGGCCCCGCAGGGGACGCGGCAGCGCGGCTTGAGCGGGTCTATTTCTTTGGAAACCTGACGATCCGGACGGCTTCGAGGGATGTGGCGAGCGATTCAAACCGAGCGGCGGCCACTTCACCGTAGAGGTCGGCGGCCTCAGGTCGCAGCGTCAATTCCAGTTCTCTCAACTTGGAACGGAATTTCAGTTTCCCCATATGCTCTGGCACTGCCATCGAAAACATGGCCCCGAAACGCATGGCTTTTCCCAGAACTTCGGCTTCGCGCCGCTGCCGGTCTGTCAGCAGGTCCAGTAACGGTTCGAATCTGTTGCCTGGTCGTGCGTTGCGGTATCTGTGCAAAAGCGCGAGCCCGAGAAAAATTCTCCCCGGGTGGTCGATCCCGCCAAGGTTGCCCCGCGTCGCGTTGTCAAAACAGACTTCGGCCCGGTAATCCGGATGGGCGCGCCAGCTTACGTCATGCAGCAAACACGCCGCCTTGATCAAGCGTTTGGGCGTTCGGCTGGCTTTGAAGAGAGGGGAAATGAAATCATACAAGGTGCGCCCGAACCCGGGAACACGGGCATTTGTCGCTTCGTCATAGCGGCACGCCTCGATCAGCGGGTCACGTTGTCGCAAACGGTCCGGCATTTGCTCAAACAGCATCCCCTCGCGGATCCCGTAGGCCGATGTTATGATTTCCGCCACCTTGAACTCGGCCATCAGGCGGCGCAAAACCTCCCCTGCGATCGGCACCAGTGCAATCCGGCTTGACGACAGCCGTGCCTTTTCGCGCAAGACTTCGAGGTCGTTTTCGTGCAGCCAGTCCAGCGTGCGGCGCACGGATTTCGGGGTCATGCGGTAATCGTGAAGCACCGTCAGGGCATAACCCCGGCGGACCATATCGAGGCGCGCAATGGCACGCCACGATCCGCCCACAAGAAACAGCCGCTTCTGGTGGGGGATCTGGGCATGAAGCGTCCCCAGAGCGCTGGCAATTTCGATACGCCGCCCTTCCTTGCCACCTTTGAGCGTTTTCAGCCGCAGCGGGCCGAGTGCCGATGTAGCTCTTGCGCCGACCTTGCCGTCTTTCAACTCGGCCAGTTCCATCGAAGAGCCGCCGATGTCGCACACAAGCCCGCTGGCCTGAGGCCACCCCAACAGAACTCCCTGCGCCGACAGGCGGGCCTCCTCGGTGCCATCGATGACATAAAGGTCCAGACCCGTCTCGCGCTTGACGTCGCTGCAAAAATCGGGGCCATCACTGGCCGAGCGGATTGCGGCTGTTGCAACGGCAGTGAGTGGTGGAATATTCATGCCGCGCGCAAGGTTCACAAACCGCTTGATCGCCAGCAGGGCGCGCTTGCGTCCTTCGGGGTACAGATGGCCTGTCTCGCCCATCTCGCGGCCCAGCCCGCACATTACCTTTTCGTTGAAGAAATAGGCCGGAGAGCGCGCCGCGCCGTCAAAAACAACCATCCTGACAGAGTTGGACCCGACGTCGATCACTCCGACCCGCGCCAACGCCCGTGCGGCGGGGTCGTTGAAAAGCGGGCGCCCGAACGGACCCCATTCGGTCTGCGTTTCAGCAGTGCCATCCATTGCGCTGTCCTTTGTCCACTCGTCGTGAGCACTTTACACACGTCGCGACCCTTTTGTGCAAGCGGTCACGATTGTTCAAGCCCGTCGCGTGTCAAAGCCCGTCATTTGATCGCGGCCTCCCCAAGTGCATTTCGAGGCCGAACCACAGGACGGCACGGCCCGGCTGCGGGTCAATCCATGGAATGGGTCAGGTCGGGCACGTCGGCCGCACCGGCGCTGCCGCGTCCTGACAAGGACGGATTTTCCATAAAAAAGCGGTGGCAGTTAAACGCCGCCTCACCTTCGGGCACGGGGTTGCGCACGGATTGCCCGTCGCCCGACAAAACCCAGCTTTGGGCCACATCGGCAAGGTTGGCAGCCATCACCTGCGAAACGATCTGGGCCTTTACGGTCGCGTTTGTGATTTCTACCAAAGTCTCGACACGCCGGTTCAGGTTGCGCCCCATCCAGTCCGCCGACGAGATATAGACCTTTGACTTCTTCGACGGCAGGCCGGAGCCATTGCCAAAACACACGATGCGGGAATGCTCCAGAAAACGGCCAACGATGGATTTGACGCGGATATTTTCCGACAAGCCCGCAAGCCCGGGGCGCAAACCGCAGATCCCCCGGATCACAAGGCTTATCCTTACACCCGCCTGCGAGGCGGCATAAAGCGCGTCGATGACCTCGCTATCGATCAGGGAATTCATTTTTGCCCAGATCTCGGCCGGCTTGCCGACCTGTGCGTGCGCGGCTTCGGCGGCGATCATCTCGAGCAGTTTCGATTTGAGCGAAATGGGCGAAATCGAGAGGTTCTCCAGCCCCTCGGGCTGCGCGTAGCCGGAAAGATAATTCATCACCTTCGTCGCATCACGCCCAAGTGCCGGATCGCAGGTGAAAAAGCTCAGGTCGGTGTAAATCCGGGCCGTGATCGGGTGATAGTTTCCCGTTCCGTAATGGGTGTACGTGACCAGAGCCTCGCCTTCGCGTCGCACCACAGTCGAGATTTTAGCATGGGTTTTCAGGGTCATGAAGCCGTAAACCACATGCGCTCCGGCACGCTCCAGCCGGCGTGACTGGCGGATGTTCGCGGCCTCGTCGAACCGCGCCTTCAGCTCGACCAACGCGGTCACCGACTTGCCGTCTTCGGCTGCCTCGCACAGGGCCTCGACGATCGGGCTTTCTTTCGACGTCCGGTAAAGCGTCTGTTTGATCGCCACCACGTTAGGATCGCGCGCGGCCTGTCGCAAAAAACGAACGACCATGTCGAAGGTTTCATAGGGGTGATGCAGCAGCATGTCCTTTTGGCGGATGGCGGCAAACATGTCACCGTCGTGATCCTGAACCCGCTCGGGCACCCGCGATGTATAGCTGGGCCACATCAGGTCGGGGCGGGTGTCGATCACCAGTTCCTTGAGGTCGGCAAGACCGAGCTGCCCGTCGATTTCGACGACCTCGTCATCGGTCACGTGCAATTCACCCATGATCACCTTGCGCAGCGGGCGCGGAGCGTCGGAGGACAGCTTGAGCCGGATCACCTCGCCGCGGCGTCGCCGCTTGATCGCGGTTTCGAACTCGCGCACAAGGTCCTCTGCCTCTTCCTCGATCTCCAGATCGCTGTCGCGCAGCACCCGGAAGGTGCAATGCCCTCTGGCGGTATATCCCGGAAACAGCGACCCCAGATTGGTCAGCAACAACGCCTCCATCGGCAAGAACCGGTGCGTGCCTTCGGGGGCTGGCAGCGGCACAAATCGGGGTACTTGCGCGGGGATCGGCAAAAGCGCCTGAAGGGCGCGTTTGGGGCCGGTTTTTGACTCAAGCTGCAAGGCAAGGCAAAATCCGGTGTTGGCGATAAACGGAAAAGGGTGGGCAGGGTCGATTGCCAACGGGGACACGACCGGAAAGACCTGTGCCATGAAATATTCCGCCAGATACGCAAGGTCGTCCTTGTTCAGCTCTGCGGCGCCCATGATCTGGATGTTTTCCTCGCCGAGGGCCTCGAGCAGATCGTTCCAGACGTCTTGTTGGGCGTGCAGCAGGCGCCGCGCTTCGGTGTCGATCAGAACAAGCTGCTGTGCGGGGGTGCTGCCATCGGCGGCAGGCGTCGAGATGCCTTCGCGCACCAGCTCGCGCAGGCCCGCCACACGGACGGTGTAAAACTCGTCCAGATTGGTGGCCGAGATCGACACAAAACGCACGCGCTCCAGCAACGGTACTTTGGGGTTGCGGGCCTCGTCCAGAACGCGCCAGTTGAACGCCAGCCAGCTGAGTTCGCGGTTGAAAAACCGCTGCGGCCCCGACAAGTCGGTTTCGGGCAGCGTCACCGGGGCCCCAAAGCCGGAGGCAAGAAAGTCGGCGGGATGTGGCGTGGAGGTCATAAGAGCGATATCTGCCGGCAAAGTGAAAGGTAAGCCTCGGTTATCGCGCAGTATCGCCCATTTTGTCCAGTACCTGCGCCGCAAGCCGCAGGCCGATCTTGTGACCACTCGACAGAGCGGCACGGTCGATCGCATCGACCAGCCCGCCTGCGGCCACAAAAGAACGCTCCATGCGGGGCAGCAAAAAGCGGATCATCTCGGCCGAGGGGGCGAGTTGTCGGTCATTGAACAGCTTGACCAGAAGCGCTGCCAAAAGGGCGTCGTCGGGCGGCTCGAGGTGCACCGACGCCGTGCCCGCCATCCGAGAGGCCAGATCGGGAAGCGCCAGTTTCCAACGTCCCGGTGCGCCGCGCCCTGTCAGCAACAGCTTGCCGCCGTGGGCAAGAACGGAGTTGTGAAAATGGAACAAGGCCACCTGTGCGGCTGCATCTCCGGCGATGTCGGGAATATCCTCGACCACAAAAACACCGCCCTCGGGGGGATCAGGCAGGGCGGTTGCCGATAAAATTCCGGCGCCACTTTCGGATGCCCAGACATGGGCGAGGTGGGTTTTTCCAGCCCCTGTAGGACCGGTCAGCGCCAGCTTGCCGGCGGGCCAGTTCGCCCAGTCGTCGATCTGTGCCACCGCAATCGCATTGGCCGGAGACACAAAGAACGCATCGCGCCCGCGCGCCGCCCGAAAAGGCAGATCAAAGGTCAGCTGCTCGGGAGGGGTCAACGCCATCGCGCAAACCCTGCCGACAGGGTCGCAGTCAATTTTGCCGCACGCCTAGTTGCTGTCATCATCGTCGTCCTGTAGCGATTCCAGACCGCGGTAAAGCCGCCCTGATTTGTACTTCGCAAGAGCAACTCGCGCGACCACGCCCATCGAGGCGGCCACCGGTACCGCAACCAACAACCCGACAAAACCAAAGATCGCGCCGAACGCAGACAGCGCAAAAATCAACCAGACCGGATGCAGGCCAACGGACGTTCCCACAAGCCGCGGCGTCAGCACATTGCCCTCGGCCATCTGCCCGATCATAAAGATGGCTCCCACAGCACCGATCCACACCCAGTCGCCCCAGAACTGGAATAGCGCCAGCCCCAGCGCCAGACCACCGCCAAAAATTGCACCGACAAACGGAATGAACGAGATCATTCCTGCGACAAATCCTACAGCAAGGCCGAATTGCAACCCGACCAGCATCAGCGCAACAGCATAATAGGTTCCCAGAATCAGGCACACCGTGCCTTGGCCCCGGATAAACGCGGCCAATGTCCGGTCGACCTGAGTGGCAATTTCGCGGATGATCGGCGCGTGGTCGCGGGGCAACATTTCATCGACGCGCGCGATCATATGATCCCAGTCGAGCAACAGGTAGAAAGCCACCACCGGCACAAAGAAAACCAGCACAAGAATATTCACGATGCCGCTGAACGACGACAGAACACCATTGAGCAGCGCGCCGCCCTTTGCGCTGATCGTCTCTCCGATCGACAGGATCGAGCGGTGCATGGTTGATCCGCTTTCAAGCAGCGATGGGAAATGATCTGTCAGAAATACCTGAAGGCTGGCAAATATCTGAGGCGCATTGCGGATCAAAGAGGTGGTTTGATCAATCAAAAGCGGAATGACGATCAACACCAGTATCACAAAGGCGACGACCGCGAACAGCGTGATCAACGTCACAGCCAGCACACGGCTGGCCCCCTTTCGCTCGAACCAGTCCGCGATGGGATCAAGGCAATAGGCGATTGCCCCGCCCAGAATGAACGGCAAGATAACATCGCCCAGCATCCAGAGCACAAAAAAGAACACTGCCGAGGCGAGCCCCCAGTATTTTAGCTGGTCCTGAACTGGCAATGCCATGATGCGCGGCTCCTTTTGTTTGACCCTCACATTGCTGAAAGGCCGCCGGTTTTCAAGAGTGCAGCGGGTTTTGTACCGCCACAAGACCCTGTGGCCGACTTTGGCCGACGTGCGCAAGGGCCGCACAGACCGCACGGGGTTCTTCCGTGCGGTGCGCATAGACCTGCACGGGAATACCGGGCGCATTTGCAAACCTGTCGGGGGTCTGCGGGCGGGGGGCTGCGGGCGGGCGCCCGAAAAAGGGGGGCCGCGAAAAGATGGAGGCACGAAAAGATAGAGGCGCAGGCGTAGGGTTGGCTTGTACCAAGCGGGGCTTTGTCCTACCAGATTGGCAGTTCAAGTCTTGAGGGATACCAACAATGCGTCTGACCCGATATTTTCTGCCCGTGCTCAAAGAGACGCCGTCGGAGGCCCAGATCGTCAGCCACCGTTACATGCTGCGTGCCGGAATGATCCGGCAGCAGGCGGCCGGAATTTATTCCTGGCTGCCCATGGGCTTCAAGGTGCTCAAGCGAATCGAGCAAATCGTCCACGAAGAGCAGGCGCGCGCGGGTCACATCGCGATGCTGATGCCGACCCTGCAACCGGCCGACCTGTGGCGGGAAAGCGGACGCTATGACGATTACGGCGAGGAAATGTTGCGGATCAAGGACCGTGGCGGGCGCGATCTGCTGTACGGGCCGACCAACGAGGAAATGATCACCGACATTTTCCGCGCCCATGTCGGCAGCTATAAAGACCTGCCGCTGACGCTTTATCACGTCCAGTGGAAGTTCCGCGACGAGGTGCGTCCGCGGTTTGGCGTGATGCGGGGGCGCGAGTTCCTGATGAAGGACGGCTATAATTTCGATCTGACCAAAGAGGACGCGTTGCACGCCTACAACCGCCATCTGGTCAGCTATTTGCGCACCTACGAGCGGATGGGCCTTCAGGCGATTCCGATGCGCGCCGACAGTGGCCCGATCGGTGGCGATGACACGCACGAGTTTCTGGTGCTTGCCGAGACCGGCGAATCAGAAGTCTTTTACGATAGCGCCGTGACCGACATCCGCCTCGGAGACCGCGAGATCGATTATGACGATGTGGCTCAGTGCAAAGGCGTGATGGAAGAGTTTACATCGCTTTATGCGCGTACCGACGAAACCCACGATGCCGCAGCATTTGCCGCCATCCCCGAGGCGCGACAGCGCACCGCACGTGGCATCGAGGTGGGGCAGATTTTCTACTTCGGGACGAAGTATTCCGAACCCATGGGCGCAGTCGTTGTCGATGACACCGGTGCGCGCGTACCGGTTCACATGGGCAGTCACGGGATCGGGGTCAGCCGTCTTTTGGGGGCGATCATCGAGGCCAGCCACGACGAAAAGGGCATTATCTGGCCCGAGGGCGTGACGCCGTTCCATTGCGGAATCGTGAACCTGAAGCAAGGCGACGCAGAAGCAGATGGCGCCTGCGAGGGCCTGTATTCGGCGCTCAAACTACTCGGGCTTGACCCGCTTTATGATGACCGCAAAGAACGCGCGGGGGCGAAGTTCGCCTCGATGGATCTGATCGGTCTGCCATGGCGCATCACCGTGGGGCCGCGCGGGCTGAAGAACGGTGTTGTCGAACTGACCAGCAGACGGACTGGCGAAAGCGTCGAGATGACCCCCGAAGCCGCCGTTGCGCGCATCGCCCAGATCTATGCGAATGTGTAGGTCGCGATGATGGTGCTGCACACATGACGGCGATACTGGCTTACGGTGACAGCCTGACGTGGGGGTCGCGTCCCGATGATGCAGGGCGGCACGCACCGGCTGACCGCTGGCCGAATGTGTTGGCGTCGGGCTTGCCCGAAGGTGTCGAGATGATCTCCGAGGGGCTTCGCGGGCGCACGACGTGCGTTGATAACGCCGCGGCTTCGGCGGATATGAACGGTGTGGGGGTGCTGCCGGTAATGCTGCACACCCACGCGCCGCTTGATATGGTGATGGTTTTGCTGGGCAGTAACGACGTCTGGCTGGGGCGAGAGCCTGCGGCTGTCATCAACGGATTGGCGCGCTTGGTCGAGGTGATCCGCCATCACCCCGTGCGGCTTCCCTTTGCGGCGGTGCCAAGCATTATGCTGATTGCGCCACCTGCCTTTTGCTCGTCGGACGACGGGCTGATCAATGCGCGCCAGATCGAGATATCAAAGTCGCTGGGCCCGGCAGTCGAGGCGCTGGCCGCGCGGCTGGGAACATTTTACTTCGACGCAAGCACCGTGGCACATGCCTCGAGGCTGGACGGTGTGCATCTTGAGGCCGATCAGACCCGGGCGATCGGACAGGCATTGATCCCGCCGGTGCGGGCGTTTCTGGATATCGTTGCGGATTGAGGCGCGTCTGGTCCTGCTCGAATTGCTTTTGATGCGAGCGGTCGCACCACTGGGCTGGCCACCGGGCAAAGCCCGGCCGGGCCCAACGGCCAGAGGAGCGCCGCGACCTTGTCGCGGACACCACTGGCGGGCGGGAGAGCGCCGGACACCCAAGCACAAACGGTCTTTCAGCGAGGACAGTAAAGCCGCATTGGCTTGACCCTGAAGCCGCAAAGCAGCACGTTGCGTGACAAGACATCCCGTGCCAATTCACGCCGACGGGCAGAACAGGATATTCGAATGGCCAGACCTGCGCCGCCGCCCTTTGCGCGTTTCGAGTGGATCATCGCGTGGCGCTACCTGCGGGCGCGCCGCTCCGAAGGCGGGGTCAGCTTGATGACATGGATCAGCCTGCTGGGGATCACGCTCGCTGTGGCGGCCCTTATCATTACCTTGGCGGTGCGTGCCGGTTTTCGGGCCGAATTCGTGGATACGATCCTTGGGGCCAATGCCCATGTGACGGTCTATGCATCGGGGCATATTGGCGAAACCGGACAGATTGACCGGACGATCACCGACTATGACGCCATGGCCGACAGGGTGCGGCTGGTTGCGGGCGTGCACCGGGTGGCGCCTTTGATCAAGGGGCAGGTGATGGCCGCAGGCCAGCAGGGGCGCAATGCGGGGGTCGAGGTGTTCGGGATCCGGCCGGATGATCTGTTGACCATTCCGCGCATCGCGTCACCGGACCGTCAATCGGGCGATATCGCATTGTTCAACGACGGCATTGCCATCGGTTGGGGGGTGGCCTCCGAACTTGGTGTGGCACCGGGCGACCGCATTCGCCTTATCTCGCCAAACGGTGTCAAAACCGCGTTTGGAACCTCGCCGCGGATCAAGACATTCGAGGTTGTCTATATTTTTCAGGCCGGTCGCTACGATATCGACCGCACGCGCGTCTACATGCCCTTTGATCAGGCGCAGGATTATTTTGACCGCGAAGGCCGCGCCGACGAGCTTGAGGTCATGGTCGATGATCCCGACGCGGTTGACGCGCTTGGCCCGCAATTGTCGCAGGCCGCCGGTGCCGACGCCCTTTTATGGACATGGCGCGACAGTTCAGGCGCGTTCTTGCGCGCGTTGCAGGTCGAGGACACGGTGATGTTCGTGCTGATGTCGATCCTAGTGCTGATTGCCTCGTTGAACATAATCTCGGGGCTCGTGATGCTTGTTAAGAACAAGGGGCGCGACATCGGGATTTTGCGCACGATGGGGCTGACCGAAGGGTCGGTTTTGCGGATATTCTTTTTGTGCGGGGCGCTTATCGGTCTGGTTGGCACGCTGTCGGGAGTTATTCTGGGGTGCCTCTTTGCGATCTATTTCGACCCGATACTGGCGTTTGTGAACGAGGCGGCGGGGGGCGGTGTGTGGGATGCGTCCGTGCGCGGGATCTACCGCTTGCCGGCAAAGTTGCAACTGGAGGATGTGGCCGCGGCGGTGGCGCTATCGCTGTTGCTGTCTTTTGTCGTGACTATTTTTCCTGCCCGCCGCGCCGCGCGAATGAACCCGGTAGAGGCGTTGCGATATGAATGACGCTGCACGCGCCGCGCCCGGCCCCGCGCCCGTCTTGCAACTGGACGGGATATCCAAAACCTATGCCGGTGGTGCTGTGCCGGTTCTGAGCGGTGTCGATCTGGTGGTCTACCCCGGAGAGATCGTGGCGCTGGTGGCGCCTTCGGGGGCTGGCAAATCCACGTTGCTTCATATCGCGGGCCTGCTGGATGCGCCGGATCAGGGGCGTGTTTTGCTGTCTGGTCAGGACATGACCGGGGCCAGTGATGTACGCCGGACGATGGCACGGCGCGCGCAGGTCGGCTTTGTCTATCAGTTCCACCACCTCTTGCCGGAGTTTTCGGCCACCGAAAACATTGTGCTGCCACAGCTTGCCGCGGGTGTTGCACCGTCAGAGGCATCGGCGCGTGCCGCCGGTTTGCTGGAGCAGGTCGGGTTGTCGCCAAGGGCCACGCACCGGCCGCAGGCGATGTCGGGCGGAGAGCAGCAGCGGGTCGCGTTCTGTCGGGCGCTTGCCAATACGCCGCGCCTGCTTTTGGCGGACGAGCCAACCGGAAACCTTGATCCGGCCACCTCGGACAAGGTGTTCGACGTGTTGTTGCATCTGGTGCGTGACACCGGAATGGCGGCTTTGATCGCGACCCATAACCTTGAACTGGCGGCGCGTATGGACAGGATTGTGCGACTGGATGCGGGTGGGCTGGTTGCGCCACAGAACAAAGGATAGCAGATGCCGATTGTAAAGATTGACCAGATCGAACAGGTGGTTCAGGCCGCCCTTGAACATCACGGTGCGGCGCCTTGGGTGGCGGCGCATGTCGCGCGTGCCACCGCGCGGTCCGAAGCGTTCGGCAACAAGATTTGTGGCCTTTACTACGTGGAGAGCTATTGCCAGCAATTGCGCAGTGGTCGGGTGCGCGGCGATGTCGAGCCGGTCGTCACCCGCCCGCGCGGGGCTCATGTGCGGGTCGATGCGGGGTTCGGCTTTGCGCAACCCGCCTTTTCCCGCGGGCTTCAAACGGCGGTGGCGGCGACAAAAGAGCTTGGCACGGTATCGTTTGCGGTGTCGCACGCCCATACCTGCACGTCGCTTGGCTATTTCACCGAACAGATTGCGGCACAGGGGCTGATCGGGATCGGTTTCACAAATGCCTCGCCGATTGTTGCCGCACCGGGCGGCAAGGCGCGGGTCATCGGCACCAATCCGATCGCGTTTTCGGTGCCAGCGGTCGGGGATGCCCCCGGATTGCATTTCGACTTTTCGACCTCGGCTGTCGCCTTGGGCAAGATCACGATGGCGCGTGCGGCAGGAACGTCCATTCCGCTTGGTTGGGCGCTGGACGAGACAGGAGCACCGACGACCGACCCCGAGGCGGCCCTGAAAGGGGCGTTGGTGTCGGCGGGCGGGCACAAGGGCTGGGGCATGGGCCTGATGGTCGAGGTACTGGTTGCGGGGTTGACAGGCGGGGTCAATTCGGTCGACGTCAAGCCGTTAAAGGCCCCCGAGGGCACGCCGCATGATCTGGGGCAGTTCTATCTGTTGATCGACCCGGGGTTGTCGCCTGATTTCGCCCCGCGCCTTGAACGGTTGGCGCAGGTGGTGGCAGAGGATCCGGGCGCACGCCTGCCCGGCGCACAGCGGATCGCCGCCACACAAGTGGATGTCACAGAAACGGTCTGGGCGCAGATGCTTGCGCTGTCTAGCGGGCGCTGACCGTTATCAGAACACCAAGCGCCATAAATGAGAGCCCCGCCGCACGCATCAGTGACAACGGCGCGATCGGGGCGCCGACCAACCCGAAATGGTCAATGACGGCCGCCGAAATCAACTGCCCGAACACCACCACGACAATCGCATTCCCAACCCCGAAATGCGGCGCGATAAAGGTCACCGACAAGATGTAGAAGGCAACAAACAGCCCCCCCAGAAACAGATGGCGCGGCGCGGTCGCCAGCTTGCCAACGCCCTGCACGCCGGTCAAAAGGCACACCACCACCGCCGCCGACAAAGCAACGCACAGCAACACAACCGCAGCAGTGGCCGGCGCGCCGATATGACGCCCGAGCGCTGAATTGAAGGCAGCCAGAAATGGAATGCCAATTCCGGCAGCCAGCATTGTGAGGGCATAAAAAAGCATTCGCAGTCTCCTTGTAATCCGGTTTGGGCCGTCACCGGAGGCCAATTCACATTCTGCGTCAACCCGTGCTGTTCGTGATGAACCGTTCAACCGGCGCACCCGGTTTGTCGCGCGCCGAAATCGCATCCCACCAGAGCTTTCCAAACGTGTTCAAAGCCATCCGGCAGAGTGCGCAAGCCGAAAATTATGCGGCGCTACACATCCAGCTCTTCGACGAACCGCGCGTTTTCCTGAATGTATTCAAACCGCTTCTCGGGTTTCTTTCCCATCAACCGCTCGACCAGATCGCTGGTTTCGCCGGGTTCGTCCTCGTCGATACTCACGCGGATCAGCTTGCGGGTGAGCGGGTTCATTGTTGTGTCCTTGAGGTCTTTTGCGTCCATCTCGCCCAGCCCCTTGAAGCGGGATACGTCGATTTTTCCCTTACCGCCCAAACCCTTTTTCATGTGCATCTCGCGCTCTGCCTCATCAAGACAATAGACGCGCTTGGCCCCTTGGGTCAGCCGGAACAGCGGAGGACACGCCAGATAAAGATGCCCCGTGTCGATCATGGGCCGCATTTGAGTGAAGAAAAAGGTCATCAAAAGAGCGGCGATATGGGCGCCGTCCACGTCGGCGTCGGTCATGATAATGATCTTGTCGTACCGCAGGTCGTCGACGTTGAACCGCGTGCCCAATCCCACCCCCAGGGCCTGGGTCAGATCGCTGATCTCTGCGTTGGTGCCGATTTTCGATGACGCTGCACCCAGCACATTCAGGATCTTGCCCCGCAACGGCAAAAGCGCTTGCGTGCGGCGGTCGCGTGCCATTTTTGCCGACCCGCCCGCACTGTCGCCCTCGACGATGAACAATTCGGTGCCGGCGCGATTTGTCGCCGAGCAATCGACCAGCTTGCCCGGCAGGCGCAGTTTTTTGGTCGCGGTTTTACGCTGGGTTTCTTTTTCCTGACGGCGGCGCAGACGCTCTTCGGCGCGCAGTACCAGAAAGTCGAGGATCGCGCCCGCAGATTTGGTATCGGCGGCAAGCCAGTTGTCAAAATGGTCTCGCACTGCGCCTTCGGTCATTTTGGCCGCGATTTCCGACGACAGACGGTCCTTGGTTTGTCCGACAAACGCCGGTTCCCGAATAAAGCACGACACAAGGGCGCAGCCGCCGGAAACAAGATCCTCGCGGGTGATCAGCGTGGCCTTCTTATTGTTGGCCAGTTCGCCGTAAGCGCGGATGCCTTTCAGGATAGCGGCCCAGAAACCGGCGACATGCGTGCCGCCTTCGGGTGTGGGCACGGTGTTGCAGTAGGATTGAATAAATCCGTCACGCGCCGGCGTCCAGTTGATCGCCCATTCGACCGATCCCGGCTCGTTGAACTTGTCTTTGAACTCGACCTTTCCCGCAAACGGCGCATCGGCATAGGTCGTTGATTTTCCCAAGGTTTCATTAAGGTAGTCGGCCAACCCGCCGGGGAAGTGAAAGGTGGCTTCCTGAAGTGTCTCGCCATCGGAAATAGCCGACTTCCAGCGGATTTCGACCCCCGAGAACAGATAGGCCTTGGAGCGGATGGATTTGAACAGCCGCGCGGGTTTGAACCGGTGAGAGCCGAAAATCTGCTCGTCGGGGTGGAATGTGACGGTGGTGCCGCGCCGGTTCGGGGCGGCGCCGATCTGTGCAATCGGGCCGGTCGGAAGGCCGCGCGAGAAGCTTTGCTCATAAAGCAGCCGGTCACGGGCGACCTGCACGACCATCGTGTCGGACAACGCATTTACCACCGAGGCCCCGACGCCGTGCAAGCCGCCCGAGGTCTGATAGGCCTTGCCGCCGAACTTGCCGCCTGCGTGCAAGGTGCACAAGATCACCTCAAGCGCTGATTTGTCGGG
>JBLHUT010000062.1:0-13756 GCA_047629975.1 Paracoccaceae bacterium | reverse complement strand
GTGCTGTTGACCAGCCGTTCCTGATGCCGGTCGAGGACGTTTTCTCGATCTCCGGTCGTGGTACGGTTGCAACGGGCCGCATCGAGCGCGGTGTCGTGAAAGTCGGCGAAGAGATCGAGATCGTTGGCATCCGCGCGACCTCCAAGACAACTTGTACGGGCGTCGAGATGTTCCGCAAGCTGCTGGATCAGGGTCAAGCAGGCGACAACGTCGGTCTTCTTCTGCGCGGTGTTGACCGTGAAGGTATCGAGCGCGGTCAGGTGCTGTGCAAGCCGAAGTCGGTTCTGCCGCACACCAAGTTCGAGGCCGAAGCCTATATCCTTACCAAAGACGAGGGTGGCCGTCACACGCCGTTCTTCGCCAACTACCGTCCACAGTTCTATTTCCGGACAACGGACGTTACGGGTACGGTCATGCTGGCCGAAGGCACCGAAATGGTCATGCCGGGTGACAACGTGTCGTTCGGCGTCGAGCTGATCGCACCGATCGCCATGGAGCAAGGCCTGCGCTTTGCTATCCGCGAAGGCGGCCGTACCGTCGGCGCGGGTGTCGTCTCCAAAATCCTCGAGTAATCGGGGCCTGAGAAAGCACATTATTTTATAAGAACAAACAAGGCGCCCCGCACAGGGCGCCTTGTTTGCGTTTCAGGTACTGCTTTCGGGTGCAAAGCCGTGCGCCGGTCATTCTCCGGGCCTCTGCGCAAATAATGCTTTGAAAACCACGCGCAGGAACCGCCAGAGTTAAGACATTTTTGATTTCCGGAAAAAGTCGCCCTGTTGGCTCTTGCGCCCCTGTCACATTCGGACTAATTGGAACACGGCTTTAGGGGTTTAGCTCAGTTGGTAGAGCATCGGTCTCCAAAACCGAGGGTCGTGGGTTCGAGTCCCTCAGCCCCTGCCAAAGCCACTTCCGGATATCCAGACAGAATGTAATCTGCACGAATCGCAGAATTACGACAGCTGTCGGGGATGTCGGGGCAATCTTCAAAATCAAACGCGGGCACCAGAGCCTAGACAGCTCTGGCGAAAGACGTTCAGCCGAACAGGCCCAGACCCATCGTCAGGCCGCTACGGATCAGCAAATCCACAAAGAAAAAGAAGATCGCCGTCAAGGTCGCCATGACGAAAACCATCGCGGTCGTCAGAATGACCTCGCGACGGGTCGGCCAAACCACCTTGGCAACTTCCGAGCGAACCTGTTGAATAAACTGGAGAGGATTAGCCATAGCCATAAGACGCCCTTACTTGCACGAGTTGGGAGGCAGATACGCCTGCACCACAGAAAATTCAAGCCAACAAAGCGGAATGGCCTCGCGATTCGCGCTATTTGGACAAGGATTGCAAATTTGCGCTTAAACATCCCGTTCCCAGACGCTAGCAGGTGGGCATGAAAGAACAGATACCAACAGACAATACCGAAATTGTCGCGCTTCGGCGGGAGCTTCAGCGACTGAACAATCATCGCTTCATCAAGATCCACAATTCGTGGTGGCGACTGGTGATGTTCCAGTTCGTGCGCGGTTTGGCGCTGGGTCTTGGTACGGTTGTCGGCGCATCGATTCTGGTGTCGCTTGTCGGCTTTTTGCTGACGCGTATCGACTTCATCCCGATTATCGGCGAATGGGCCGTTGAGATCGCGCGCCAGATCGAAATCAAAAGCGAGTAACCGAAGATTTCAGGTAGCGGCACGCAACGCGTTTGCATCTTTTCTTTTGCTTGGAATTCTTTTATACGCGCGCATCCGCCTCAGATTTGGAGCGGCACTCTCCACGGGCCTTGCTGGACGACATCCCGGCCTGCGCCATCCACCCTTTTATTCAAGGAGACCCCGATGTCGATCACAGTCGAAGAGAAAGCCCGCGTCATGGCGGATTATGCAACCAAGCCGGGCGACACAGGTTCGCCCGAAGTTCAGGTTGCTATCCTGTCTTCCCGGATTGCCACGCTCACAGAGCATTTCAAGACGCACAAAAAAGACAACCACGGTCGCCGTGGCCTTTTGAAAATGGTGGCCCTGCGCCGCAAGCTGCTGGATTACCTGAAGGGTAAGGACGAGGCGCGTTATGTCGCCCTGATCGCCCGTTTGGGCCTGCGCCGCTAAATACATTCCGCGTCCCATCGGGGCGCGGTTTTTCCATGGGGCAAGCGATTGTCCTTCCCGCTCCGGGGATTATCGGAGGTCTTGATCAGGCCGGGCCTGGTGTGATCGGGATAAACGACACAGGCCGTGGAGGATACGCCTCCGCACGCAAAACAGGCCGTACGACAGGGGATACGCCCCGGCGGCCAATTTAGGAAACGTGATGTTCAACGTAACGACGAAATCGATGCAATGGGGCGAAGAAACGCTCACTCTTGAAACGGGCAAAGTTGCCCGGCAGGCTGATGGCTGTGTCATCGCCACACTTGGTGAAACCAGCGTTATGGCTGCTGTTACCTTTGCAAAATCCCAAAAGCCGGGGCAGGATTTTTTCCCGCTCACCGTGCATTACAACGAAAAATATTATGCCGCTGGCAAGATCCCCGGTGGATTCTTCAAGCGTGAAGCCCGCCCGACGGAAAAAGAAACGCTCACGAGCCGTTTGATCGACCGTCCGCTGCGCCCGCTTTTCGTGCCCGGCTTCAAGAACGAAGTCCTGATCATCTGTACCGTGTTGTCACATGATCTGGTCAACGATCCCGACATGGTCGCAATGATCGCGGCCTCTGCTGCGCTGACCATCTCTGGCGCGCCGTTCATGGGCCCGATCGCAGCCTGCCGCGTGGGTTATACCGCCGGTGCCTATGTGCTGAACCCCGAAATCGACGATATGCACGACCTGCGCAACAAGCCCGATCAACGGCTTGATCTGGTTGTGGCCGGCACCAAAGATGCCGTGATGATGGTCGAATCCGAAGCCTATGAGCTGTCCGAAGAAGAGATGCTGGGGGCCGTTAAGTTCGCCCACGAGCAGATCCAGCCGGTCATCGACCTGATCATCGATCTGGCCGAAGATTGCGCCAAAGAGCCGTTCGACTTTGTACCGGCCGATTACTCGGACCTTTACGCAGTCGTCAAAGCCGCCGGCGAAGACGCCATGCGCGCTGCTTTTGCAATCACCGACAAGCAAGAGCGGACCACAGCCGTTTCTGCGGCACGCGACACGATCAAAGCGGCACTGACCGACGAGCAACTGGGCGATTCGAACCTTGGTTCGGCGTTCAAAAAGCTTGAGTCGTCAATCCTGCGCGGCGATGTCGTCAAAACAGGCAAGCGGATCGACGGGCGTGACACCACGACCGTTCGCCCGATTGTTTGCGAAACCGGCATGTTGCCACGGACCCACGGTTCGGCCCTGTTCACACGCGGTGAAACACAAGGTCTGGTCGTGACCACGCTGGGTACCGGTGATGACGAG
Source organism: Paracoccaceae bacterium (assembly GCA_047629975.1). GTDB lineage: Bacteria > Pseudomonadota > Alphaproteobacteria > Rhodobacterales > Rhodobacteraceae > JBLHUT01. The sequence continues at coordinate 10,359 of JBLHUT010000062.1, read as the reverse complement.
CAGATGATCGACGCGCTGAACGGTATGTTCCGCTCGAACTTCCTGTTGCATTACAACTTCCCTCCGTACTCGGTTGGTGAAGTCGGACGTTTCGGTCCTCCGGGCCGGCGTGAAATCGGCCACGGCAAGTTGGCGTGGCGCGCGTTGCAGGCTGTTTTGCCTGCGGCAACCGACTTCCCCTACACGATCCGGGTTGTTTCCGAGATCACCGAGTCGAACGGTTCCAGCTCGATGGCGTCTGTTTGTGGCGGATCACTGTCGATGATGGATGCGGGCGTACCGCTTAAATCCGCCGTTGCCGGTGTGGCCATGGGTCTGATTCTCGAAGATAGCGGCGAGTATGCGATTCTGACCGATATTCTTGGCGACGAGGATCACCTCGGCGACATGGACTTCAAGGTCGCAGGTACCGAGAACGGCATCACGTCCTTGCAGATGGACATCAAAGTGGCCGGTATCACGCCGGACATTATGGAAAAGGCACTTGCACAAGCCAAAGACGGCCGGATGCATATCCTTGGCGAGATGTCCAAATCCCTGACCGGTGCGGCTGACTTCTCTGTCCATGCACCACGCATCGAAACGATGCAGGTGCCCACAGACAAAATCCGCGAAGTTATCGGATCCGGTGGCAAGGTCATTCGCGAAATCGTCGAAGTGTCGGGCGCAAAGGTCGACATCAATGACGATGGTATCATCAAGATCGCGTCGCCCAACGGCGAGTCGATCAAGAAAGCCTATGACATGATCTGGTCGATCGTGGCCGAGCCGGAAGAAGGCAAAATCTATAAGGGCACGGTCGTCAAGATTGTCGATTTCGGCGCCTTTGTGAACTTCTTCGGCAAGCGCGACGGGCTTGTACACGTCAGCCAGATCGAAAACCGCCGCCTGAACCATCCGTCGGATGTGTTGAAGGAAGGTCAGGAAGTCTGGGTCAAGCTGTTAGGCTTTGATGAACGCGGCAAGGTGCGTCTGTCGATGAAAGTCGTCAATCAAGAGACCGGCGAGTTCGCAACAGAAGAAGCGCCTTCGGAGTAAGCACCGAAATTGCGATGCACCGCCGCTCTTGCAGGGGTCTGGTGCATCGCTCTTGAACTTGAAAAACCGCTTCAGTCCCTGAGGCGGTTTTTTGTTGACATCAAAAGGCTCTGCGCTTCCACTTCGTGTCCAACTCAAAAACGCGATAACATAAGAAAAGGAGCCGTTAGATGGCCGTAACTCTGCAAGTTCTCTACCCGATCACCGAAGGATCAACCTTTGACGATGCGTACTACACCAGCACGCACCTTCCGTTGGTTGATACTTATATGGGCGCCCACATGCAGAGCATGACCGCGTCAAAGGGTCTTGCAGGTGGTCCTGACGTTCCACCAGCCTTCCATGTGGTCGCGACGCTCGTCTTTCCTGACATGGAGGCGCTTCAGGCCGCTCTTGGCGGTGCCGGCCCCGTTCTGGCCGATATTCCGAAATTTACAAATGCCGCACCGACCATGCTTATCGGCGAAGTCATGGCATAAAAGTCAGTGCCTTGGGTGGGGGCCTTTGCCCCCCCTTTTTTCGGTCGTTATCCGTGACGGCGCGGATCGGCAGGATAGGTCCCCAGAATACGAATCTGTGACGTGAAATAGCCCAGTTCTTCAAGGGCGCGGCGCACCGGTGCATCGTCGGGGTGCCCTTCGACATCCGCATAGAATTGCGTTGCGGTGAATTGCCCCCCCACCATATAGCTTTCAAGCTTGGTCATATTCACACCGTTGGTCGCGAACCCGCCCATCGCCTTGTAAAGTGCTGCGGGAATATTGTTCACGCGAAATACAAAGCTGGTCATCATCCCGTCGGACCCGCGGCGCGTGGAATCGGCCTCGTGCGACATCACAAGAAAGCGTGTCGTGTTGTTGTCCTGATCTTCGATATTGCGCGCCAGAACATCAAGCCCATAGATTTTCCCTGCCAGATCAGAGGCAAGAGCAGCCTGCGACGGCTCGCCTAATGCTGCGATATGTTGCGCCGAACCCGCCGTATCGACGCCGACCACCGACGTTATTTTATGCGCACTCAGGAACTTGCGCGCCTGCCCCAGCAAAACCGTATGGCTTTGGGCGGTCTTGACCTGTTCAAGAGTGGCCCCCGGAACCCCGAGCAGGTTGATATGCACCCGCACAAAGGCCTCACCAATGATGTGCAGCCCGCTTTCTGGCAGCAGGCGGTGAATATCCGCCACCCGGCCATAGGTCGTATTTTCGACAGGCAGCATCGCCAGATCGGCCTGCCCGCGGTTCATCGCCTCAAAGACATCTTCAAAGGTGTGGCACGGCAGAATCGTGGCATCGGGATAGGTATCAACACAGGCCTGATGGGAATAGGCACCGGGTTCTCCCTGAAAAGCGATTGTTCTGGTCATGCTACTCTCCTGAAGGGGGCGTTTGGTCGCGCCTGCTACACCTTGCAGGACAAAAGGGGAAGGGCGTACAAGGTTACAAAAGCAAGCCGAACGGGTTCACAAATGTTAGACACGATGACACTTACCAAAGTTACCGGCGCATTCTGCGGTACTTTCCTGATTTTTCTTCTTGGAAAGTTCGCCGCCGAACAGATTTATCACATGGGTGGCGAAAGCCACGATGGTGAAATCCATCAGGCCTATACCATCGATACAGGTGATGACGGCGAAACCGACGTTGTTGTTGACGAGGGTCCAGACCTTGCAACGCTGATGGCCTCTGCCGACCTGGGCAAGGGCGAACGGGTTTTCGGGAAGTGCAAAGCGTGCCACAAGCTTGAGGACGGCGCCAATGGCACCGGTCCCCATCTTTACAATGTTGTAGACCGCGCCATCGGACAGGTGGACGGGTTTGGCTACTCGTCCGTGCTGGCCGAGAATGGCGATGCGTGGACGCCAGAGCATCTTGATGCATTCCTCGAGAATCCCAAAGGATGGGCGCCGGGAACCAAAATGAGCTTTGCCGGCCTCAAAAAGCCGGAAGATCGCGCAAATGTGATTGCCTATCTGCAAGGCATCGGCGGCTGAGTTCTTTTCAGAAACGTATGATTTTTAAGCACCGCTCGATGGGATCGAGCGGTGCTTTTCATTTCAAGGGCCTAATTTATTACAAATTATCAACTTGAACCCGAAACACGGACGACTTTAGCTTACAGATGTCTACATGAGAGACAGACCCAGATTGCCACAGGAGACAGTTATGGAATTTTCCGCCCCCACGCAGCCCCTTTCCCGGACATCGGTGGCACCGGCCTGGAGCTGGTTCGCCACGGCCCGATACCGGATGACAGCGGGACTCGGGATCGGATTGTCCGTGCTGTGCCTCTTGGCTCTCGAGGCGAAAGCCGAGGGGCATTTGATATCGTCCCACGGGATCTCTACGTTTGGCGAATTGAAATATTCCGCCGACTATCCACATCTCGACTATGTCAATCCGCAAGCGCCCAAGGGCGGGGAAATGTCCGTTTGGGCCTTTGGCAGCTTTGACAGCTTGAACCCCTATTCGATCAAGGGACGCTCGGGGGGCTTTGGTTCTGTGCCACTGGAAAGCCTGATTACCGGAACAGCCGATGAGATCGGCGCGGAATACGGCCTGCTCGCCGCCTCGCTCAGCTATCCAAAAGATCGCAGCGAAGTGACCTTTACCCTGCACGAGGGCATCACCTTTTCCGATGGCAGCCCCCTGACCGCCCAAGATGTGCTGTTTTCCTATGATCTTTTCCGCGAAAAAGGATTGCCCAGCTTTCGCAAGGTGCTGCGCGATAGCGTGGTCACCGCCGAGGTCCTTGATCCGCTGACAATCCGCTATGTCTTCGCCGAAGATCAACCAAAGCGCGACCTGATTTCGCTGGTGGGTGGCCTGCCCGTCTTTTCCAAGGCCTTTTATCAAGCCAACGACATGGATCTCGAAGAGAATTCCGACATGCCGCATCTGGGCTCCGGGCCGTACGTTGTCGATATGGACCGGACCCGCATGGGACAGACGATGGTCGTCAAACGCGACCCTAACTATTGGGGGCAGGATTTACCGATCAACCTCGGGCGGAACAATTTCGACTTTCTGAGGGTCGAATACTATTCCGACTACAACGCCGCTTTTGAAGGATTCAAAGGAGGAAGCTATCACTTCCGCAACGAAGCCTCGTCAAAAACATGGGCGACGTCCTATGATTTTCCGTCACTGGAAAAGGGCTGGGTCGTCAAACAAGAGCTGCAGCACGGCAATATCGCCCCCGGCCAGTCGTTCATCTTCAACCTGCGCCGTCCGCAATTACAAGATGCCCGTGTCCGCGAGGCGATCGGGCTGTTGTTCAACTTCGAATGGTCCAACGAATCGCTGTTTTATGGCATCTATGACCGCGACGGCAGCTTTTGGGCCAACACCGACCTTGCCGCGACCGGCCTGCCCTCCGAAGCCGAGCTGGCCCTGCTGACCCCCTTGGCCGACCTTTTGCCTGCGGGTGTGCTGGACGCAGAGCCGGTTCAGGCACCAACATCAGGGGCGCGCCAGCTTGACCGCAAGAACCTGCGCCGGGCAAACGGGCTGCTGGATGCGGCCGGCTGGAAAATCAACGACGAAGGCATGCGGATGAAAGACGGCCAACCGTTGCGGATCGAGTTTCTGAATGACAGTCAAACCTTTGACAGGGTCATCAACCCGTATGTGGAAAACTTGCGCCGCGCGGGTATCGAAGCGGTCCACAGCCGTGTGGACAATGCCGAGGCCGAGAACCGCGAGCGCCCGCCAGCGTATGATTTCGATATCGTCACCGGCTTTTTACAAACAGGATATCAGCCCGGATCGGGGTTGAAGCAATATTTCGGCTCGGAAACCGCCGACACCAGCACGTTCAACAAGGCCGGCGTGAAAGACCCTGCTGTTGACGCCCTGATCGACGCCGTCATGGCCGCCAACAGCCAAACCGAGCTGGCCGTAGCCGTAAGCGCGCTTGACCGTGTGCTGCGCGCGCTACAATTCCGCGTGCCGCAATGGCACAAGTCGGCCCACACGATCGCTTATTACGATATGTACGAGCACCCCGAGACATTACCGCCCTACAGCTTGGGCAATCTTGATTTCTGGTGGTTCAACGCGGACAAGGCAGAAAAACTGCAATCAGAGGGCGCGCTGTAACAGGCGCGAAGCGGGTACAGCAACATGGGCGCTTACATCCTCCGACGGATACTTTTGATCATTCCGACCTTGTTCGGGATCATGCTGATCAACTTTATTCTAACCCAATTCGTGCCGGGCGGGCCGATCGAGCAGATTATTGCGCAGGTTCAGGGCGAGGGCGATGTGTTCGAAGGCATCGCCGGTGGTTCTGACGCGGGGGCCGAGCAATCCATGCAAAGCGCCGGCGACGAACGCTATCTGGGCGCGCGTGGTTTGCCACAGGATTTTCTGGACGAGCTGGAAGTTTCGATGGGGTTCTCGCGCATCGTCTGTGCCGAGGGCTTTACCGGCGTGCCTGACCTTGATGCCCCCGACTGCACCACCGAAAAGATCGGTGTGTTCGAGCGGTTCGGGATTTTGATGACCAACTACATCACCTTTGACTTTGGCGAGAGCTATTTCCGCTCTGTTAGCGTCATCGACCTTGTGATCGAAAAAATGCCGGTGTCGATCACACTGGGCCTTTGGTCGACATTGATCGCCTATGCCATCTCGATCCCGTTGGGCATTCGAAAGGCGGTTCGTGACGGCTCGACCTTTGACACTTGGACCAGTGGCGCGATTATCGTCGCCTACGCGATCCCGGGCTTTCTATTTGCAATCCTGCTGCTGGTTTTGCTGGCTGGCGGGTCGTACCTGAAGATTTTCCCCCTGCGCGGGCTGACCTCCGAAGGGTTCGATGACATGACCTTTGTCCAGCAGGTCGGGGATTATTTCTGGCACATCGCCCTGCCGATACTCGCCTCGACCATCAGCAGCTTTGCCACCCTGACATTGCTGACCAAGAACAGCTTTCTCGACGAGATCAAAAAGCAATACGTGATTACAGCCAAGGCAAAGGGTCTGAACGAGCGGCGCGTTCTTTATGGCCACGTGTTCCGCAATGCGATGCTGATTGTGATTGCCGGATTTCCAGCCGCATTTCTGGGCGTATTTTTCGGCTCCTCCCTGATTATCGAGACGATCTTCTCGCTTGACGGTCTGGGGCGGCTGGGCTTCGAGGCAGCCTTGCAGCGGGATTATCCGGTGGTTTTTGGCACGCTCTATGTTTTCGGGCTGATCGGGCTGTTGATCGGGATCCTCTCGGATCTGATGTATGTGCTGATCGATCCGCGTATCGACTTTGACAGCCGGAGGACATGAAGATGGCTTTGGTCGACGACACCGTTCCCCTTGCACCCGCTCCAAAAAAGGGCCTGTTCACCCTGTCGCCCCTGAACCAGCGGCGCTGGAGGAATTTCCGGCGCAACGGGCGTGCGTTTTGGTCCCTGATCATCTTTTCAATCATTTTCAGCGTCACGCTATGCGCGGAATTCATTGCCAACGACAAGCCGATCCTTGTGAAGTACCAGGGCGAATACTTCTTTCCGATCCAGAACTTCTATCCTGAAACTGCCTTTGGCGGCGACTTCCCGACAGAGGCCGTTTACCGTGATATCGAGGTAAAATGCCTTGTGGCGTCGGGCGGACAGGACAGCTGCTTTGACGATCCCGAAGGGGTCATGGCCGATGCTCAGGACGGTGTGATCGACGGTGTGGCCATCAACGCAGGCTGGATGCTCTGGCCCGTGATCCCGTACAGCTATAACACCCCCAACAACCTTGGCGGGCCAGCTCCGTCCGCGCCAGACAGCGATCACTGGCTGGGCACGGATGACGCGACGCGCGATGTTCTGGCGCGCGTCATCTATGGCTTCCGCCTGTCGATCATCTATACGATCATCGTGACGCTGGCCTCGTCGGTGATCGGCATTGCTGCCGGTGCCATTCAGGGCTTTTTCGGCGGATGGACCGATCTGATTTTCCAACGTGTTCTGGAGATCTGGACCTCCACACCACAACTCTACATCATCATCATCCTATTCGCGATTCTGGGGCGCAGCTTCTGGCTGCTGGTGTTTCTGACCGTGCTGTTCGGCTGGCCCGCGCTTGTTGGGGTGGTGCGGGCAGAATTCCTGCGGGCGCGGAACTTTGAGTATGTTCGCGCCGCGCAAGCGTTGGGCGTTGGCAGTTATACGATCATGTTCCGCCACATGCTGCCCAATGCGATGGTGGCGACCCTGACCATGTTGCCCTTCATCATCACCGGCACGATTGGCGGGTTGGCAAGCCTTGATTTTCTGGGCTTCGGATTGCCCTCTTCGGCGCCCTCGCTGGGCGAGCTGACCCTACAGGCAAAGCAGAACTTGCAGGCACCGTGGCTGGCTTTCACGGCCTTTTTCACCTTTGCGATCATGCTGTCGTTGCTGGTGTTCATCTTCGAAGGGGTGCGCGACGCCTTTGACCCCAGAAAGACATTCTCATGACTGCCGTGCTACAGGTTCGCGATCTCAAGGTCAGCTTTCGGCAGGACGGGCGCGATATTCCTGCCGTCAAAGGTGTGTCCTTTGACGTAAATCGCGGTGAAACGGTTGCTTTGGTTGGCGAAAGTGGCTCGGGAAAATCCGTCACGGCGCTTAGTACGGTCAGCCTGCTGGGGGATAACGCGACCCTGTCCGGCTCGATCACCTATGACGGAACAGAGATGATCGGCGCCTCCGAACGTGACCTGATGCGAGTGCGGGGCAATGACATCAGTTTCATTTTCCAGGAACCGATGACATCCTTGAACCCGCTGCACACTCTTGAGCGGCAATTGACCGAAAGCCTGTCCCTGCATCAGGGGTTGATCGGCGACAGTGCGCGCGCGCGTGTGCTGGAGTTGATGCACAAGGTCGGCATTCGCGATCCCGAAACACGGCTTGGTGCCTATCCACATCAACTGTCGGGCGGTCAAAGACAGCGGGTGATGATCGCCATGGCGCTTGCCAACGGTCCCGATTGTCGAAAGTGGACCCACCGCAGAGATTTTCGACAACCCCCAACATCCCTATACCCGCAAACTTCTGGCCGCCGAGCCAACCGGCACCGCAGGTCCCGTAGCAAGCGATGCCACAGAAATTCTGAGCACAGACAAACTGCGCATCTGGTTCCCGATACAGGCCGGTTTTTTGCGCCGGACTGTCGGGCATATCAAAGCCGTCAACAACGCAACGCTTTCGGTCCGCACCGGTGAAACACTTGGCATCGTGGGGGAAAGCGGATCGGGCAAAACCACGCTTGCATTGGCCATCATGCGGTTGATCGCATCTGAGGGGCCTATTGTTTTTGACACACAGAATGTTCAGGGCTGGTCCTCGCGTCAGTTGCGCCCGCTGCGTCGCGACATGCAGATCGTGTTTCAGGACCCTTACGGCAGTTTAAGCCCGCGCATGACCGTCGAGCAAATCGTCGCCGAAGGGCTGAGCGTGCACGGGGTGGACAAGGGGCGCAACAAGCGCGAAATGGTCGCCGACATCCTGACCGAAGTCGGGTTGGAGCCCAAAATGATGGATCGTTATCCACACGAGTTCTCTGGTGGGCAACGTCAACGGATCGCGATTGCGCGGGCTATGATTTTGCGGCCCCGGCTTGTGGTACTGGACGAGCCGACAAGCGCGCTGGACATGACTGTTCAGGTACAGATCGTTGATTTGCTGCGGGATTTGCAGGCCAAATACGGGCTGGCCTATCTGTTTATCAGCCATGACCTGCGGGTTGTGCGCGCGTTGAGCCACAAGGTTATTGTGATGAAGCAGGGTGATATCGTCGAATATGGAACGGCTGAACAGGTGTTCTCGAACCCGGCCGCGGCCTACACCCGCGAACTGCTGTCGGCGGCATTGACGGTCACGGATGTTGCGGCACAATAAAGTCGCTTCAATGGGCTGGCGCGTTTACCGGATCAAGTAATGTGCGGCCACCGTCGACCGTCATGATTTGCCCGGTGATAAAGCCCGCTCCGTCCGATGCCAGAAACTGTACGGCTTCGGCAACCTCGCTCGGTTTGGCGATGCGCCGAAGCGGGGTGTGCTCTACGATGTCGGTGCGGAAATCGGAGTTTTCCTTTAGCGCCGATTTCAGCGACGATGACAACACCGATCCGAATGCCACGGCATTTACCCGGATCGCGTAGGGCGCAAGCGCCACCGCCAACGAGCGCGTCATCTGGTCAAGCGCTGCAGAACTGACCGAATAGCCCATCAGATCAGGGTGCGTCCGCCGCGCGGCAATAGACGACAGGTTGATAATTGAACCGGCAGATCCTTGTGCGTCGCTTTCTTCGGCCTGCTTGATCATCCGTTTGGCAACAAGCTGGCTTAACCTCAAAGACGTCATCAGGTTTTGCTCCAACAGCATCTCGACGGCGTCATCCTCGGGATTGAGCGGATCGGAGGCCACCATCTGGCGGCTGGCATTCACAAGGATATCGACACGGTCGAACGCATCAATCGTCGCAGACAACAGATTTGCCAGCGTGAGTTTCTGCCGCAGGTCTCCGGCAAAATACCGCACGGCGTCGTCTTGTCCGTCGACTTCTTTTACAAGGCGCGCATCATCCATATCGGCAAACATGACATTTGCCCCCTGCGCCACAAAATGCCGCGCTATCGCCAGACCCACACCGTTTGCAGCACCTGTTACAATCGCCGTTTTTCCGTTTATTGAAAAAGACATAAGGCAAACCTGCTTTGATAGTTGCTAACGTGGAGCACGAGCAGGTTTGCGCGCGCAAAAGAGTTTGAAGGCCGCCGGCCCCGGAAGCTCGGTCACTTCGGTAAAGGCGGCTCTCAAAGAACGCTCATAAGGTAAATGGCGATTCGCAACCAGCCACAAGCTGCCCGAAGGTGCCAGAAGGCGCGCAGCAGACGCGATAAACGCAGCCCCCAGCGACGGATCAGCACGCCGTTCGGTGTGAAACGGCGGGTTGCAAATCACATGGTCGAACCGTCCCCCGCCCCACGTCGTTACATCCGCCCAGTGAAAGCTTGCACGCGGATCGGTCACATTATGACGCGAAGCCTCAAGAGCGGCCCATTCGGCCTCTACCAGAGAAATTTCTTTGATCGCGTCGCTTTGGGCCAGAACACGAGCTGAAAGATAGCCCCACCCGGCACCAAGATCAGCCACGCGTCCTTTGATGCGCGGCAACGCATCTGCCAGAGCCAGCGAGCCTTTGTCAGGCGCATCAGCAGAAAAAACGCCCGGCGCCGTTGTCCAGCCGCCTTCGATGAGCTGCACGTCAGGCATGCTCCACACGTCAAGTACATCCGTCGGCGCAATCTGGAACACTTTGCCATGGGCCTTGGAAAAGGCTCCCGAC
>JBLHUT010000061.1:0-14000 GCA_047629975.1 Paracoccaceae bacterium | reverse complement strand
GGCCGTAACCGTTACCCATCTGACGCCACCACTTGCACAATCGGGTCTTTACAAAGGCTTGCTTGAACTCAAGGACAGTGTCACCCGCTGGCGCGGCCTGCTTCCCGATGCGCCCGAGCGTATCGAGCTGGAACAGCTGATCGCGGTACAGGCTGATGCCGTTGATATGGCCGGTGTTGCACCGGACGCAATCTGGCTCAAGTTGCTCGAGACTGAAGACGCGCTGATTACCGACGGTTTGCACGTTGTGGGCCGGGTCATGAGCCCTGAAGAACGCGCCGCCCATCTTGCTACGATGGCCGATCAGGACCCCAGGGTTCTCGCCAGAATTGATGACTTGTTGCAGCACGAAACAGAGCTGACAGGGCTGATGCGCGCCTTGGACGGACGCTTTATCGCGCCTGTGCCGGGGGGCGACCTGATCCGCTCGGCCGAAGTTTTACCGACGGGGCGCAATATCCATGCCTTCGATCCGTTTCGGATGCCCACATCGTTTGCAATGCGCGAAGGGGCCAAGCAGGCACAGTTGTTGCTGGATACGCACAATTCGATCCCGCGGACGGTCGCATTGGTTTTGTGGGGCAGTGACAATATCAAATCCGATGGCGGACCCATTGCACAGGCTCTGGCGCTGATGGGGGCCAAACCACGGTTCGATAACTTCGGTCGTCTGGCTGGTGCTGACCTGATCCCGCTTGAAGAGCTGGGGCGCCCGCGTATCGACGTGATTATGACGCTGTCGGGGATTTTCCGCGATCTGCTGCCGTTGCAGACAAAGCTTTTGGCCGAAGCCGCCTATAAGGCCGCGACCGCGCAGAACGAGCCGGCCGAGCAGAATTTCATTCGTGCTCATGCGCTTGATTATGCTGACAAAATGGGCTGCGATATCGAGGAAGCGTCCTTGCGGGTGTTTTCTAATGCCGAAGGGGCTTACGGGGCGAATGTTAACGCGTTGGTCGATAGCGGTGCGTGGGATGATGAAGACGAGTTGGCCGATGCCTATGAGGCACGCAAGTCGTTTGCCTATGGCCGTACCGGTAAATCCAGCCGCAATCCTGCGCTGCTTCAGCGGGCGCTCAAAGATGTGGACATCGCCTATCAGAACCTCGAATCGGTCGAACTGGGCGTTACCACGGTGGACCACTACTTTGATACGCTGGGGGGGATTTCGCGGGCCGTCAAGCGGGCCAAAGGCCCTGACGGGGGCGAGGCGACTGTCTATATCGGTGACCAGACCCGTGGTGGTGGCAAAGTCCGCACCTTGAAGGATCAGGTCGCGCTGGAAACCCGCAGCCGCAGTCTGAACCCCAAATGGTTCGAAGGGCTTTTGAAGCACGGCCACGAAGGTGTGCGCCAGATCGAGGCGCAGGTCACCAACACGCTGGGCTGGTCGGCCACGACCGGGCAGGTTGATCCATGGGTTTATCAGCGGATTTCGGAAACTTTCGTTCTGGACGACGAGATGCGCAAGCGTCTGTCGGAACTTAATCCACAAGCAAGCGCCCGCATGGCCAACCGCCTGCTGGAGGCCAACGACCGCGCCTATTGGCAGCCAGACGACGAAACACTGGCTGCGTTGCAAGACGCGGCTGACGAACTGGAAGACCGGCTGGAAGGAATTGCAGCGGAATGAAAACGGTCTTTTTGAATGCAGGCTGCAACGGGAATGGTTTCGACGCAGCACGTAAAGTCCAAGGGAAACTGGACGTAACAAGAAAAGGTAGCCGCCTTTTCAGGGAAGGAGAGCTTTATGAGCCCCTATGATGATCCAAAACAGCCGCCTGCGGCACGCGCCACCATGTCACCGCCCGTCTTGAAGGGAGGGGACGGTGAAGGCTCTGTTCAGGTCCACCAGGATGAAGATACCAAGATCGAAGGCGCGAAAGTGTTCTCGGTTTATGGTAAGGGCGGCATCGGCAAATCGACGACCTCCAGCAACCTGTCGGCGGCCTTTTCAATGCTTGGCAAGCGGGTTTTGCAAATCGGTTGTGACCCCAAGCATGACAGCACTTTCACGCTGACGGGCACCTTGGTACCGACTGTGATCGATATTCTCAAAGACGTGGATTTCCACTCCGAAGAACTGCGCCCCGAAGACTTTGTCTTTGAAGGTTTCAACGGTGTGAAATGCGTCGAGGCCGGCGGCCCGCCCGCAGGAACCGGGTGCGGTGGCTATGTTGTCGGTCAAACCGTCAAGTTGCTCAAACAGCACCACATGCTCGAAGAAACCGATGTCGTGATTTTTGACGTTCTGGGTGATGTTGTCTGTGGTGGTTTTGCAGCCCCGTTGCAGCATGCGGATCGTGCGTTGATTGTCACGGCAAATGATTTTGACAGCATTTATGCGATGAACCGGATTATCGCCGCGGTTCAGGCGAAATCCAAGAATTACAAAGTCCGGCTTGCGGGCTGTGTGGCCAACCGCTCCAAGGATACTGACGAGGTTGATCGTTATTGCAAGACGGTGGGCTTCAACCGGATTGCACATATGCCCGATCTGGATGCTATCCGCCGGTCGCGCCTGAAGAAAAAGACCCTCTTCGAGATGCCCGACGATCAGGAAGTTGTCGATGTTCGCAAAGAATACATCCGGTTGGCAGAGACCCTTTGGGCTGGCACCGATCCGCTTGCTCCTGCCCCTCTGCCGGACCGCGAAATCTTCGAGCTTCTGGGGTTTGATTGATGGCTGACTACGCCGCAACAAAAGCGCGGGTCGAAGATTATTTCGACCGGACGGCAACCAAAACATGGGAGCGTCTGACCTCGGACGCGCCTGTGAGCCGTATTCGCCAGACCGTCCGTGCCGGACGCGACAGGATGCGCGCGATCATGCTTGACCAGTTGCCCGAGGACCTCAGCGGTCGCCGGGTGCTTGATGCGGGGTGCGGCGCGGGCCAGATGACGGCAGAGCTTGCGGCGCGCGGCGCCGATGTGGTTGCGATCGATATCTCGCCGTCCTTGGTTGATATCGCTCGGCGCCGGCTGGATCTGCATCTTCACGACCGTGTCGATTTCCGGTCCGGTGACATGCTTGATCCGGCGCTTGGCACATTTGACCACGTGCTTGCGATGGACAGCCTGATTTACTATACGGCCGCGGATATTGGCGAGAAACTCAGCCAGCTTTCGCCGCGGGTAAGCCAGAACATCGTTTTCACTGTCGCACCGCGCACACCGTTTCTGTTGGCGTTCTGGGGTGCGGGCAAGCTGTTTCCACGTTCGGATCGCTCGCCTGTCATGATCCCTCACGCGACGACCCGTTTGCGTCGCGAGATGAAAGAGGCCGGAAGCCTGCGTGATGTGAAGCGCGTCACCAGCGGTTTTTATATTTCCAACTGCCTGGAGTTGAGAACGTGACCAAGCCGAAAGAACCGCATCCGCTTACAAAGTTCACAGCCAGCATGTTGCCCTTTGCAGATGCCGGAAGCGTCGGGTTTCCGATGCGTGAATTGCTGCGTTTGTCGTTGTTTCAAATTTCTGTGGGCATGGCGTCGGTCATGCTTTTGGGCACGCTGAACCGTGTGATGATCGTGGAATTGTCGGTTGCGGCGATGGTTGTTGCGGCAATGATTGCCTTGCCGGTGCTGGTGGCCCCGTTCCGGGCGTTGCTGGGATTCCGGTCTGATACGCACCGTTCGGCCATCGGGTGGAAGCGCATTCCCTACATGTGGTTCGGCTCGCTTTGGCAAATGGGCGGGTTGGCGGCGATGCCTTCGGCCCTGTTGGTTCTGGGCGGCGATACGGTCCACGACGTGCCCTTCGCCGGCGAGGTTCTGGCGGCGCTTGCGTTTTTGATGACCGGTCTGGGGTTGCACATGACACAGACCGCGGGCCTAGCACTTGCAAGCGACCGCGCCACCGATGAGACACGCCCGCGGGTCGTTGCGCTCCTCTACGTCATGTTCTTGTTGGGCATGGGTGTTTCTGCGTTGATCATCGGTTGGCTTTTGACTGATTTTACTCCGATTTTGCTTATTCAGGTCGTACAGGGCACTGCGGTAGTTACGATCCTGCTCAATGTTGTTGCCCTTTGGAAGCAAGAGCGTGTGCGCCCCATGTCTGTCGAAGAGCGCGCCGAGCCACGGCCACGATTTGCCGATGCATGGGCCGATCTTGCAAAGGGCGGTCAGGCTGGAAAACTGCTCGCAGTTGTCTTCATCGGAACCATGGCCTTTAGCATGCAGGACGTACTTCTCGAGCCTTATGGCGGTGAGATCCTTGGTCTTTCTGTAAGCGCCACCACGATGCTCACGGCGGTCTGGGCTTTGGGTGCGTTGATCGGCTTTGGATACGCTGCGCGTCTGCTGGGTCAGGGCAAGGATCCCTACCGGATGGCATCGACCGGCGTTCTGAGCGGGGTTGTGGCCTTTTCAGCAGTTGTGTTTGCCGCGCCGCTGGACTCCCCTGTGGTCTTTTTTGCGGGAGCCTGCGGGATCGGTTTTGGCGGTGGTCTTTTTGCTGTCGCCACTTTGACGGCTGCGATGACAATGCCTGCCGGTGGCGTTGCAGGGCGCGGTCTGGCCCTTGGTGCGTGGGGGGCTGCCCAAGCCACGGCTGCGGGTTTGGCAATCTTTATCGGCGGCACGATCCGCGACGTCGTTTCAGGCAGCGAGCTTGGACAGGCGCTTGGTCCGGCGACGGGTTACTCTGTCGTTTATCACACTGAAATCGCGCTTTTGTTCGCGACACTTATCGCCCTTGGACCGCTGGTGCGGCTCAAGTCTCATAATCCCTCAAACACCCAACGGGTCTCCAGCAAGATAGGTCTTGCAGAGATGCCCACCTGATCCCTCGGAGGTAAATATAATGGTTGGTGTAAACTTTTTTGGAAACTTTGATCTGGCGAGCCTGTCTATCTGGCTTTTCTGGGCCTTCTTTGCTGTGCTGATCTACTATCTTCAGACGGAAAACATGCGCGAAGGCTATCCGCTCGAGAGCGATTCCGGCGGGCCGGCCCCGAACCAGGGTCCGTTTCCGTTGCCAAAGCCCAAGACGTTCCTGCTGCCTCATGGTCGCGGTGAAGTCACCGTGCCCGACATGAAGCCCGAAGCCCGCGAACTGCCGATGGAGGCGACATCCAAGAGCTTTGGCTCGCCTTTCATGCCGACTGGCGATGCGATGGATGATGGTGTCGGGGCTGCCTCGTGGGCACCGCGCCGCGATGTCCCCGAGCTTGATGGCAAGGGGCATCCCAAATTGCGCCCCATGAGCCATTGTGAAGGCTTCATTGTTTCTGCCGGTACAAATCCGGTGGGCATGAAAGTTGGCGGACGTGACAAGAAACTTGTGGGTCACATCAGCGAGTTGTGGGTCGATGAGCCGGAACAGTTGATCCGGTATCTCGAGATCGAGCTGACCGCCGAGTTGGGGGGTGGCAAACGCCTCGTGCCAATGCCGCTTTGCAAGATAAACCCGGGTTATGTTGCGATCCGTTCGCTGACGTCCGACCGGTTTGCGGGCATCCCGACAACCAAGTCCGACGACAAGGTGACGTTGCTCGAGGAAGACAAGATCAGCGGCTATGTCGCTGGCGGTAACCTCTACTGCTGAGCCGGCCACCCTTAAAACCGTCGGGGGAGTTCGCCACCCCCCGACACGACAAACATCAAGATTTTACCGACAAGGGACATGAGAACATGCCGCAGGATTCACACGACGACTTTGCATTCGAACACGCCCCCGGCCTTCCGGGTCCACTTCCAAAAGGAGAACAGATTCTCTGGCAGGGGCGCCCAAACGCCTGGCGTCTGGCAGTGGAAAGTTTGATGCTTAAATGGGTCATTGCGTATTTTGCGGTTCTGATCGTTTGGCGTGTGGGCTCTGCGAGTGTTGATCACTCTGCTGCAATTTCGTTGGCATCGGCTGTTCCGCTGATCGGTCTTGGTCTGGCGGCAACCGGAATTCTGTTTCTGGTCAGTTGGGCGCAGGCGCGTGCGACGGTCTATACCATCACGACCGAGCGGGTCCTGCTGCGCATCGGTGCCGCCTTGCAGGTGACTTTCAACCTTCCGTTCAAGCAACTTGAAAATGCAGCACTTGATATGCGCAAGGATGGCACCGGCACGATCGCGCTTGAGCCCAAGCGTGAGGGCGGTCAGATGCTGTCTTACCTTGTGTTGTGGCCGCATCTTCGCCCGTGGCACGTCCGTGATCCGCAGCCCGCCTTCCGCTGTATTCCGGATGCACACAATGTTGCCGAACTGCTTGCGGATGCGGCCGAAAGCCAGATGTCGCAACCCCAGATTTCACGCGTCACAGCACAACCCGTCCGTCAGGCGCAAACTGAAAATCAAATGCGGGGCCTGGGTGGCAACGCCGTTCCAGCAGAATAAGAGAGGATTATAAAATGTCCGATATGACAAATACACCGCGCCGCCCCGCATTACGCAACGAAGACCGTGAAATGATCCCCATGGCGCTGATTAAGGCGATGGGAATGCTGGTACTGTGCACGCTTGTCCTTGTAAGTTATGCAGTATTCACGGAGCGTACTTTGGTTGGGCAGCCTTTGCCCTCGACAATTGTTGCACAAACGACAGTTGTACTTGAAGGTAGTACAAATGGATCTGTCATTGTAAAACGACAGGATGGTTCGGTTCTTAAAGCCTTCGGTCCCAAAGAGGCCGGGTTTATCTCGGTGGTCTGGATCGGTTTGAAGCGCGAGCGGTTCGTGCACCAGGTGGACCTGCTTGAGCCGGTCCGGCTTGCCCAATACGAAAACGGCCGCTTGGCTATTTTCGACGATATTACGGGTTGGACTGTGGAGTTGGGAAGCTTCGGGTCGGAAAACCGTGCTGCGTTTGCGAAACTTTTCTAATCCCGAACCGGGGCTGAAAGGCGACAAACGAGATAAAGACAATGTGCCCTCCTCGCCAGAGGGTGCCAAATACCAAAAGGGAACAGAGAGATGGGAATATTCCTACGCGAGAAAGAAACTGCACCATGCACGGTCGAGATTAGCCACAAGTTCGAGAGCCTGCATGCGCATGTCCGTTTCAATAACGGTGCAGTCATTTGGCCGGGAGATCAGGTGCTTGTCCACGGACCCGAGATCATGGCGCCATACGGAGAAGTTATCAGCGAAGACCGCACCGCCACGATTACGCGGGCCTCTAAGCTGGAGCAGCTTTGGACCCGCATGACCGGTGATTTCGAATTTATGGAACTGTGCGAATTTTCCTTCTCTGACGAGGTGATGTCATGAATATCCAGACCGCGACACATTCGTCCGAGGCGGCAACCGCCGAAGAGGCCATTGCCCTTCAGGAAGCGCTGCCTGACGTTATTACCAGCGAAATGGCGACCGAGCTTGCCATGCAGAACACCTTGTTGACGCCGCGGTTCTATACCACTGACTTTGACGAGATGGACCGGATCGACGTAACCCCCGTGCGCGAGGAATGGGACCAGTTGATTGCCCAGATGAAGGCCGACCCGAACAAGGGTCACTTCAAAAAAACCGAAAGCTGGGGAACCGTCGATTGGGAAGGCATGGAGCCAAAGCTGCGGGCCGAGTTCATTGATTTTCTTGTGTCGTCCTGCACAGCCGAGTTTTCAGGCTGCGTTCTTTACAAAGAGATGAAACGGCGTGGGTCGAACGACGACATCACGACCCTGTTTCAATTGATGGCCCGGGACGAGGCGCGCCACGCGGGCTTTATCAACGATGCGCTGCGCGAGGCGGGTATCCGGGTCAATCTGGGTTTTCTGACGCAGCAAAAGAAGTACACCTACTTCAAGCCGAAATTCATTTACTATGCGACGTATCTGTCCGAAAAAATCGGTTATGCACGGTACATCACGATCTATCGTCACCTTGAAGAAAACCCCGAGCTGCGCTTTCATCCCATTTTCAAGTGGTTCCGTGAGTGGTGCAACGACGAGTTTTCGCACGGCGAAGCATTCGCGCTTTTGATGAAGACCGACCCGAAACTGACAAGCGGGATGAATGTCATGTGGATCAAGTTCTTCCTCACGGCCGTTTATGCAACGATGTACGTGCGTGACCATCAGCGGCCGGTATTCCACAAGGCGTTGGGTGTTGATGTGGATTGGTACGGCCAAGAGGTCTTTACCAAGACATCCGAGCTGACCAAGCAGATTTTCCCGATCACTCTGGACATTGATCATGCGCGGTGGATGCCCAACCTCAAGCGGATGCAACGTGCAAGTCTGGTTGTTGCCGAAGGCAAAAAGCAAGGCGGTTTGGGCGGCTTTGTGAAAGCAACGATGGGGCGCGCCACGGCTGCCTATGCATTTGTGGCCTTGTTCACGATTCCTTCCAAGAAGCACAAGGTGCCTGCAAGCCCGAGGCTCGAGCCGTGCTATTGATGCAGACCATCACATATTTTGACCCCGGATGCCGCAGGTATGCCCGGTCCGGGGAAAGGATAGAGTAATGGACTCACCTTGGGTTGCTGCAATCAGTGCCTTGTTCCTGTGGTGGTTTTCCACTGGAATAATTTTGCTGATTATCCGTCGCGGTGATGCATCGGGGCGTAGCGGTCCACTTGGTCCGGTGCTGTTTTTCCTGCCGGTTCTGCTGCTGGGTATTGCCGGTTTCGTGGACACGTTGAATGATGATAGTGTGACGTCGGTTTATGTGGCGTTTATTTCGACCCTCGCAATCTGGGGCTGGATCGAGATGACGTTCCTGACGGGGCTTGTTACCGGCCCGAACACGCGCAATTGTCCAAAGGGTTTGCCAGAATGGGAGCGGTTTTTACGGGCTTGGGGGACGATTGCCTATCATGAGCTGCTTTTGTTTGCGGCATTTGTTGCCATGGCTTTGATGGCCCGGGATGCGGTTAATCCGTTCGGTTTCTGGACGTTTGCGCTTTTGTTTGTGGCGCGCATCTCCGCCAAGTTGAATCTGTTCTTCGGCGTGCCGCGGATCAACACAGAGTTCATTCCTTCTGCGCTGGCGCACCTGCCGTCGCATTTCCGTTTTTCTGCTATGAACGGGCTGTTCCCGATCTCTGTCACGTTGTTGACACTTGCAACTGCGTGCTGGCTGGAGCGGCTTTTATCTTCGGAGGGTCCCGGAATGATTGTCGGATTTGCCCTTCTGACGGCCCTGACCGCCTTGGCCCTTCTGGAGCATTGGTTCATGGTGGTACCGCTTCCAGATGCGAAATTATGGCGCTGGCTCTTGCCTGCTCCCAATCCTGAAAAAGACTAGAATACACGACGAGGACGACGATATGGATTTTGAGGCCCACTTTAAAAACGAGCTTTCACAGCTGAAAGAAGATGGCAATTATCGCATTTTTGCCGAGCTGGAGCGTAAAGCCGGAAAGTTTCCGCGCGCGACCAACCACAATGCCGAAGGCGGGGTCAACGAGGTCACTGTCTGGTGTTCCAATGACTACCTTGGCATGGGGCAAAACAAGGATGTGATGGCGGCGATGTGCGACACGATCTCGGTTTGTGGTACCGGGGCCGGGGGCACGCGCAACATTTCGGGTACGAACCACCATCACCTGCTGCTTGAAAAAGAACTGGCCGATCTGCATGGCAAAGAGGCAGCGCTGCTGTTTACTTCGGGATATGTCAGCAACTGGGCGTCTTTGAGCACGCTAGGTGCGCGCATTCCGGATCTGGTGATTTTTTCCGACAGCGAGAACCATGCCTCGATGATCGAGGGAATTCGTCATTCAAGGGCTGACAAGGTCCTTTGGAAACATAACGATGCGGCTGATCTTGACCGTAAATTGGCAGCCGCGGGCGATCGCCCCAAGTTGGTCGCCTTCGAGAGTGTTTATTCCATGGACGGCGACGTGGCGCCGATTGCCGAGATCCTGGACGTTTGTGAAAAGCATGGCGCAATGACCTATCTTGACGAGGTTCACGCGGTTGGCATGTACGGACCGCGCGGCGGCGGCATGAGCGAGCGCGAAGGTGTGGCACACCGTATTGATCTGATCGAGGGGACGCTGGGTAAGGCGTTTGGCTGCATGGGCGGCTATGTTACCGGAACGGCTGCAATGTGTGATTTTATCCGCTCTTTCGCGAGTGGTTTCATCTTTACTACAGCTATACCACCTGCGGTTGCGGCAGCGGCACAGACCTCGATTGCGCATCTCAAAGTGTCAAACGTGGAACGTGAAGCCCAACAGCGGCAGGTCGCAAAACTGCGGGCGGCATTGGATAGCGCGGGTATTCCGCATCTGCCAAACGAGAGCCATATTATTCCGGTCATGATCGGTGATCCGGTGAAATGTCGTCAGATCAGTGATATTCTGATGGAGGATCACGGAGTTTATGTGCAGCCTATAAACTATCCTACCGTTCCAAAGGGGACAGAGCGGCTTCGGATCACACCATCGCCACTTCATACGGATGCCGACATCGAGCATCTGGTGCGTGCGATCAAGGTTCTTTGGCAGCAATGCGCGTTGGCGCACGCAGTGGCTTAATTGACTTGGGGGTATGCGTCGCACGGGCCGGTTTGTGTTTTTTCTTTGACCAAAGCTACGATTGGGCTAATTACTGGGATGTACCGCAGTGAGAGTCGAAAAGACCGGCGGCTGGATTTTCGGGGAGCGTGGACCCCGCCATATGACTAAAAACAGAATGAGGAAATCATGAAGAATATTTTTGCACTTGCCGCTGCAGGCCTTATTTTCGCCGCTCCGGCCTTTGCCGAGAGCCATTCGGCGGCCATGCCTGCGGGTGATGTTGCTGCCGGAGAGGCCGCTTTTGGCAAGCAATGCGTTGCCTGCCATGTTGTTAAGAATGAAGCTGGTGAAACACTTGCGGGGCGTGCTTCAAAAACAGGTCCTAACCTGTATGCGATAGCCGGTCGTCAGGCTGGCACTGTCGAGGATTTCCGTTACGGTAAAGACATCGTTACGGCTGGCGAAGAGAACGCTCTGGTGTGGAACGAGGAGACTTTTGTCGCCTATGTTCAAGATCCGACCGGCTATCTTCGTGAGGTCACCGAAAACAAGCGCGCGCGCGGCAAGATGAGCTTTAAGGTTCGCAGTGCAGATGATGCTGCAAACCTTTATGCCTATCTCTACTCGCTGGCTCCGCCCGCGATGAACTGACTGCTGCTCAAGCAGTAGTACAATTGCCGTCCCTTCGGGGGCGGCTTTTGTGTTTTAGGGACCGGTACCAAAGGTAAAGTGGATAGCCCGTGCAAAGCCTGTTTTGCCTTTGATCACGAAAAATGCGATTTTTGATGGCACGTGCAGCATAAAGTATCAGAACTCCGACAGGACGACTTGCAAAAATATGCGTTTGTATGCTTTTCTTCCCGTCAACGGGAGGAAAAGCTGTTGGACGGATTTTTGCAGATTTTGGGCTCTGCCTTGGGTCTTATCATCGGGATGGATGCCGATCTGCTCGAGATCATCGGCTTGTCGCTGCGCGTGACGCTGACGGCTGTTGTGATTGCCTGCCTGATCGGGTTGCCGTTGGGGGCGGTTGTCGGGGCCTTTCATTTCCGCGGGCGCACTGGTGTCACACTTGTTTTGAACGCTTTGATGGGATTGCCGCCGGTTGTTGTGGGTCTGCTTGTTTACATGACGTTGTCAGCCTCGGGGCCGTTGGGGGTTTTGGGCCTTCTTTACACACCAACAGCGATGATTGTGGCTCAGACGCTCCTTGTTCTGCCAATTGTTGCGGCTTTGACCCGACAGGTCATCGACGACATCCTTGTGGAGTATGCCGAACAGTTCCTGTCGCTGGGTGTTGGAAACATCCACCGGATTGTCGCGCTTTTGTGGGATGCGCGGTACAGTCTTTTGACCGTTGTTCTGGCAGGGTTCGGGCGGGCCACAGCAGAGGTTGGTGCGGTGATTATCGTGGGCGGTAATATCAATCATGTCACAAGGGTCATGACGACTACGATCGCGCTTGAGACATCCAAGGGTAATCTCGAGCTGGCGCTGGCGCTTGGGTTGATTCTGCTTTTTCTGGCTTTGGTTGTGAATGCATTCGTGATGTCCCTGCGCAGTTCTGCTGCACGAGCGGCTTATGCTTGATATGGCCCTTCGAAAAACTGTCGCCACAACGCCGCCTGATCGTGGACCTGCCGGGCAGGTTCCGTTTTTGATCACTGCGCGAAATCTCGTTTATGAACAGGGCGGGCAGCGTTTGATGCGCGGGCTCGACCTTCAGATCACGGCGGGGCGCAAAACGGTGATCATGGGGGCAAATGGCAGCGGCAAAAGCCTTTTGCTCCGGCTGCTGCACGGTCTTGTTCCGGCGACGTCGGGGGATGTGATGTGGCGGGGCCGTCCGCTTGACCGCGCAGCCCGCAGCGCACAGGCGATGGTGTTCCAAAAACCTGTTATGCTGCGCCGCTCTGTTGCCGCGAATCTGCGGTTCGCGCTGATGATCCGTGGCATTTGGGGGCGTGCACAAGCCTGGCGCGTGGCGCAAGCTTTGGAGCAGGCACAGCTGACAGATCTGGCAGAGCGCCCCGCGCGGGTGCTTTCGGGGGGGCAACAGCAAAGGCTGGCCATTGCCCGCGCGCTTATTTTTGCCCCGGAGGTCCTGTTTCTGGACGAGCCGACTTCAAGCCTTGATCCGGCGTCTACAGCGCATGTCGAGGCGCTGATTGCGCAGGCGCATGCGGCGGGGATCACGATTGTTCTGGTCACCCATGATCGTGGACAGGCGCAACGCATTGCCGACGATATCGTTTTTTTACATGCCGGTCAGGTGGCCGAGGCCGGTCCGGCCGAGCAGGTTCTGAACACGCCGCGCTCTGCTGCGGCACAAGCATGGCTCGAGGGACGACTTTTCCTTGAGGCTACACATTCTGACGAGGGTTCCTGAAAATGTTGTGTTTTTCGATGCTGATCCGATCTGCTGTTCTGGCCATTGCCCTTGCTGTGGGGGGCGCCCCCGCGCAGGCCAACGACCGTTTCATATTGCTCCAGTCGACAACCTCGACACAGAATTCAGGGCTTTTTGATTACATTTTGCCAATTTTTACCGCCCAAAGCGGAATTGATGTGCGTGTCGTTGCGGTTGGCACGGGTCAGGCCATCCGGAATGCCGCGAACGGCGATGGGGATGTTTTGTTCGTGCATGCGAAGGCCTCGGAGGAGGCGTTCGTGGCGGCGGGTGACGGTGTTAAGCGTTTTGACGTGATGTATAACGACTTTGTCATTGTCGGCCCACCGTCTGATCCAGCTGGTGTTGCGGGGACAGTTGATGTGGTTGACGCCTTGACCCGGATCGCAGCAGCCAAGGCCGCTTTTGCGTCACGCGGCGATGACAGCGGCACCCACAAGGCCGAGCTTGGTCTGTGGCAGCAGGCGCGGGTTGATGTTGCCTGGGCGTCTGGTGGCTGGTACCGCGAAACAGGGTCGGGCATGGGCGCCACGCTTAATCTGGGCGTGGCAATGGGAGCCTATATCATGACCGATCGGGCGTCCTGGACTGCGTTTGGCAACAAGGGCGATTTTCAGATCGCGGTGCAGGGCGATGCCCGGTTATTCAATCAATACGGGATCATACTGGTCAACCCTGAAAAGCATCCAAACGTCAGGGCCGAACTTGGGCAGGTTTTCGTGGACTGGGTGATTTCTGCCGCAGGGCAGGCCGCGATTGCCGGTTTCACCCGTGACGGACAACAGCTTTTCTTTCCCAATGCGGCGGCTCAATAGGGGCGCGCCGTGATCAGCGCGCGTTCCAGCGTACTTGCCCCAGCCCGCTGATGTCATACCCGCCTAACTGCTGCGCCTTGGCGTTCATCGCGGGCGTCCGCGCGAAGTCAATCAGGCGCTCCACCGGCGGTGAGAAATAGGCAGACCGATCAATCAGCAGGTCGAATTGCTCTTGGGCAAGAGGCACAAACCCGAGCCGGAACTGGGCGGCTGCTGCAAGCAGTCCAAAGGCAACATCGGCCTCGCCCGATGCGACGGCCGATGCGGCATCGGTTTCGGTATGTGCGGGTTTTGGCAGAATGATCGCCTTGGAAAGGTCGTGTTCTGCGCCGAGCTTGTCGAACAGGGCGCGGGCACCGGCACCGGGTTGACGCA
>JBLHUT010000060.1:0-14143 GCA_047629975.1 Paracoccaceae bacterium | reverse complement strand
GGCCGGCGTGGATCAAAAGCGCCCCTTCCCGAACGGTTTGAACAGGCCATCGACCGGTGCGCCATGAAGATCGGCGCCAAAGACGCCGACGCCTATATGACCGAGTGGCACAAGGCCCCTTCCTATCCACTTGAAGGCGAGCCGGACGCGCTCGCAGCCAGTGAAGCGGCGCGGATCGATAACGAATACGACACCGCACGGCTAAAAGTATTGATAGAAAATGATGGCTGGGCGTGACGCAGAGCCGCTTAAGGGAGGCCAGCATGGCGCTTTTGAACTTTATCCGGCGTGAAAAGCCGCAGCAGGACCCGACGACGCTGAATGCCTTTCTCGAAGGGTTCTCTATCGAGGTGATGCCGCGCACGGCCGCCAAAGTCGAAGACTTCAGCGCCCTTTTGCCCAAAGGCACCCGCGTCTACGTCGCCCATATCGAAGGCACCCCGATCGAGGACATGGTCGCCACCGCCCGCCGGTTGTCCGAAAACGGATATGCCGTCATGCCGCATTTTCCGGCACGCATCATCCGCGACACCGCCATGCTCGAGGACTGGATCGCACGGTATCAGGGCGAGGCAGGTGTCGAACAGGCCTTGTTGCTGGCAGGCGGCGTTGACACCCCCCACGGCGACTTTCACTGCTCGATGCAATTGCTTGAAACCGGAGCTTTCGGCAAGGCCGGATTCAAGCGGCTGCACGTCGCCGGCCACCCCGAGGGCAACCGCGACATCGACCCTGACGGCGGCATGAAAAACGTCACCGAGGCGCTTGCGTGGAAACAGAAATTCTCGGAAAGCTCGGATGCGAAAATGGCTCTGGCCACGCAGTTCTGTTTTGAGGCCGCACCGGTGATCGCATGGGCCGACGCGCTCCGTGCCGCCGACATCGACCTGCCGATCCACATTGGTATCGCGGGTCCGGCAAAGCTGCAAACGATGATCAAATTCGCCATCGCCTGCGGCGTCGGTCCCTCTCTGCGGGTTTTGCAAAAGCGCGCAAAAGACGTCACCAAACTGTTGCTTCCGTTCGAGCCGACCGAGGTTCTGACAGATCTTGCCAAGCACAAAGCCGCCCACCCCGATTTCAACATCGAGCAGGTGCACTTCTTCCCGCTGGGTGGTATCAAAGCCAATGCCGACTGGGTAAAGACCGCAACAAAAACCGCCTGAAACCGGCGCATAAATCTCTATTTCAAGGAACCGAACATGACCCGTACCGTCATCGAAAGCAAAACGAAAACCGTCGTCATCGGCTTTGACGAGCCGTTCTGCGTGATTGGCGAGCGGATCAACCCGACGGGCCGCAAGCTTCTGGCACAGCAACTTGAGGCGGGCGATTTCTCGACCGTCGAAAGAGACGCCCTGCAACAGGTCGCGTGCGGCGCGATGATCCTCGATGTGAACGCGGGCGTGGTCTATAATTCCAACCCCAACCCCAACGAGACAGAGCCCCCCCTGATGGGCAAAATGATCGAGCTGGTGCAGCGCCTTGTGGATGTGCCGCTGTGCATCGACAGCTCTGTGCCCGGTGCGCTTGAAAGAGGCCTTGAGCTGGCCGAGGGGCGCCCCTTGCTCAACTCCGTCACCGGCGAGGAAGAGCGGCTGGAATCCATCCTGCCACTGGTCAAGAAATACAACGTACCGGTCGTTGCGATCTCGAATGACGATACCGGCATTTCGATGGACCCCGACGTGCGCTTTGCCGTCGCCAAAAAGATCGTGGAGCGTGCAGCCGATTTTGGCATCCCCGCCCATGACATCGTGGTTGACCCGCTTGCCATGCCGGTTGGCGCGCTGGGCGATGCCGGACGGCAGGTGTTTACACTTGTCCACCGCTTGCGGACGGAGCTGGGCGTGAACACCACATGTGGCGCGTCCAACATCTCGTTCGGGCTGCCACAGCGGCACGGGATCAACGCCGCGTTCCTGCCGATGGCAATGGCCGCCGGTATGACCAGCGCCATCATGAACCCCGTTCGTGTCGTCGAGATGGAAGCGATCCGCGCTGCCAATTTCCTGATGAACCACGACCCCAACGGCGCCGAATGGATTCGCTTCAGCCGCGTGTTGGATGCTGTAAAAGCTGGCGCAACCTTTGCCGAGGCAAGTCAGGCCTCGACTGATTCCAAAGGGTCGGGCCGGGGCGGCCGCCGCCGCCGCCAAGCGTAAGCGATACAACCAAAGGTGGAATGCGGCTTGTGCAACACCCTTTCCAATTGACATCCCGCCTTGGGCATGAAATCACAAAAATGCGAAAAGCTCTTATAATGTAAGAAGTTACATTCATGATTAACTATACATCGTAATAGAGCACTAAACCCTTTACCTGGACCATGAAAATTTGCTACAACACTCGCAGTGAATTATTCGAAATCGCTCGAACCCTAGAAAGAGACTTAGCCATGAATGCATTTAAGAGTATCGCTGCTGCAGCGCTTTTGTCGGTAACCCCCGTGATTGCTTCCGCAGCATCAGTAACAATCGACGACTTTTCGGTTGACCAATTTGTTGAGATTGCTACCGGCACAATAACGGACAACGTCGCCGACGCTGGTATCTTCGGTGGTGACCGTGATGTAAGTTTGACGGCCACGTCGGGAACTGGAAATCCGGGCAACAAGAGTGCTATCTCTGTTTTTGGTGGTGAAGCAAGCGTCGGAAACGCATCCGGTCAGTCTTCGGTCAGCGACTTCCTGTATACGACCACTTCTTTCGACCTTACCGATAGCGGATCGAACACCGGTATTGCGATCAACATGAGCTCGTTGCTGGGTAGCTTTGACTTTGATCTTACACTGACAGACTCAGTTGGAAACTTCTTCACGTCCAACCAAACTGTTGCCACAAACGGGTTCCTGACCTTCGTGTTCAGCAACTTTACAACTGCTGGCGTTGACGTGACCGACACAGCTAGCGTGTTGCTTCAAATCACATCCAACGCGCCCGGTTCCGACGTGACGTTTGACTTCATCGAAGCATCCGACCTGACACCTCCGTCGGTTCCGCTGCCTGCCGGTGGCGTCCTGCTCGGCTCCATTCTGTTGGGTGGCGCATTTGTCGCAAAGCGTCGCAAGACAAGCTAAGCCTTAGCAAAAACCAAATAGAAAAAAGCGTCAGGCAACTGGCGCTTTTTTCACGTCTGCAAGGTGGAATTGCCGCCGGCCACGGCGCGCCATCAGATCATCGCCCACCCCAGATTCTTGTGCGATGCCGCTCCAGAGCGAAAAAATGACGCCCCGCCCCCTTTCGGATTGCCGCAAAAGTCCTAGTGTCACCACAGACATGGAACTCCAGAACAGGCGTGCGCAAATGACCACCGATCCCCTTGTGATCTTTACCCCTTCCGGCAAGCGGGGGCATTTTCCTGTAGGCACCCCGATCCTGACGGCGGCGCGCAAACTGGGTGTTGACCTTGATTCCGTCTGTGGCGGGCGCGGCATCTGTTCCAAATGCCAGATCAGCCCCTCTTACGGTGAATTTTCAAAACACGGCGTCACGGTTGCTGCTGATGCCCTGTCCCCGTGGAACAGCGTCGAGGCACGCTATGACGAAAAGCGCGGGCTGAAAGCCGGCCGCAGGCTGGGCTGTCAGGCAAAGGTCAATGGCGATATCGTTATCGACGTGCCCGCCGAAAGTCAGGTCCACAAACAGGTCGTTCGCAAAGCCGCCACCGCGCGAGTCATCACGATGGATCCCGCGACACGGCTGGTCTATGTCGTTGTCGAAGAGCCCGATATGCACGAACCGGCCGGAGATTTCGAGCGCTTGATCCGCGCCCTGCGCGCCACCCACGATGACATTACCGGCCTTCAGGCCAACCTGACCGTCATGCGCAAACTTCAAAAGGCCCTGCGCAAGGGCGAATGGTCGGTGACCGTCGCCTTGCATCAAGGCCACCATGACACCGAACCACGTTTGATCGACATCTGGCCGGGCTATTTCGAAGGCCCGCTTTACGGCCTTGCGATCGACCTTGGCTCCACCACGATTGCCGCCCATCTTTGCAATTTGTCCGATGGCGAGGTCCTTGCCTCTTCGGGCATCATGAACCCGCAAATCCGGTTTGGCGAAGACCTGATGAGCCGCGTCTCCTATGCGATGATGAACCCTGGCGGCGATGTCGAAATGACCTCGACTGTGCGTTCTGCGCTCAACGACCTCAGCACGACAATCGCCACCGAAGCCGGTATCGATCCGGCATTGATCGTCGAGGCCGTCTTTGTCTGCAATCCGGTAATGCACCATCTCTTGCTGGGCATTGATCCGGTAGAGCTGGGTCAGGCTCCGTTCGCTCTGGCGACCTCCAACAGCCTGTCGCTTGATGCAAAAGAGATCGAGCTTGATGCGCTTCATCCGTCTGCGCGGGTGTTCGTGTTGCCCTGCATCGCGGGACATGTGGGCGCGGACGCCGCCGCCGTGGCCCTGTCCGAAGCCCCTCAAACGTCGCAGGATCTTGTGCTGATCGTCGATGTTGGCACAAATGCCGAAATCCTGCTGGGCAATACCACCCGTGTTCTGGCCTGTTCATCCCCGACCGGCCCCGCATTCGAGGGTGCACAGATCAGCTCTGGGCAGCGCGCAGCACCGGGCGCGATCGAACGGCTCGAGATTGATCCGGTCACAAAAGAGCCCCGCTTCAAGGTCATCGGCTGTGATTTGTGGTCAAGCGAGGACGGCTTTGCCGAAGCGACCGCCACGACAGGGATCACCGGCATCTGTGGGTCCGGCATCATCGAGGCCGTTGCCGAAATGCGGATGGCAGGGTTGGTCGACCCATCGGGCCTTGTTGGCTCTGCGGCTCAAACAGGCACTGCGCGCATGCTGCCCGAGGGGCGCACGCATTCTTATCTCGTGCATGACGGCACATCTGATGGCGGCCCGTTAATCACCGTTACTCAAGGCGATATTCGCGCAATTCAACTGGCTAAATCAGCTCTCTATGCCGGTGCAAGGCTTTTGATGGATGAAATGGGCGTCGACAAGGTTGACCGGATTGTTCTGGCCGGAGCATTCGGGGCCCACATCAGCTCCAAACATGCAATGGTTCTGGGCATGATCCCTGATGCGCCGCTTGCAAAAGTATCCTCGGCCGGCAATGCCGCAGGTACGGGCGCACGGATCGCTCTTTTGAACCGGGCCGCACGCTCCGAGATCGAGATGACCGTGGGCCGGATCATCAAGGTCGAAACCGCCATCGAACCACGCTTTCAGGAGCACTTTGTCAGTGCAAACGCTCTGCCCCATGCGACCGACACATTTCCGGAACTTGCAAAGATCACGACACTTCCAAATGTGAGCTTCAACAGCGGAAGCGGCGGCGAAGATGGTGGCAGACGGCGGCGGCGCCGGTAAGCGTCAACAGACATACATGCGCATAGCACAGCCTTCGGCCACGAGGCTTTGCTATGCGCCGTGGCAGGTGAGCGAATAAAGTTGCGGCTTGGCCCTACAGGTTTGCCCCCAATCGCGGGTTTCGCCCACCCCAGTATGGATTGACGGCTTGGCATAACCCTGCGCGACGCAACTTCGTCAACCAAAAGTCATGGCACCACCGGCGTCGTTGAACCGGTTCGGCCTGTCAGCCTAAATACTTGTTTTATAGTATTAATCGAAGCCAAAGATCGGAAACGTGCCACGTTTCCGACATCGCAATGCAAGTCAACAGATGTCTAAGATTTCACCGGCCGAAGCTTTTTGCACAGAGAGGGCTTTGCGGAACCCAAACCTCGTGCTAGCTCTTTGGGTATAAAAAGCAATTCAAAATGGGGGCATGTCTACCGATGCTGAAAACACTATGCACACTGACGCTTGCTGGCACGATTGCCGCCAGCCTGTCGTCGGTTCCCGCCTTTGCACAAAGCGGCAACTTCGGACTTGAACTGAACAATGCGCGCAGTGAAGGCAGCGGATGCCGGCTGACTTATGTTGCGACGAACAACACGGGCGTGGCACTCGACAAGACCTCCTACGAGGTTGCTGTGTTCGACAAGGACGGCGTTGTATCACGACTTCTGATCCTCGAGTTCGGACAACTCCAGAACGGCAAAACAAAAGTCGTACAGTTCGATCTCGCCGACAAACCTTGCGGTGACATCTCCAGATTGCTGGTAAATTCGGTGTCCGAGTGTACCGCCACGGATGGCAGCACCCCCAATTGTATGGGCGGTCTTGTGACAAGTTCGCGCGGCGACATCCAGTTCGGCATCTAATCCTCTTTCGCCGGGCCGCTGATCAAAGCAGCCCGGCTTCTCCTATCGCAATCGGTTATATTTCATGTCTTCATTTATGCCCGAGGGCCTCGACAGTTTTGCCTGGATTATTCTGGGTGTTTTGGGGATCGTGTCGGTTTTCGCGCTGACGGTGGCGTTTTACAAGGTGTTCCAATTCGCAGCCCTTGGTGTGGGTCGGCGCAAGGCCCCTGACCAGATTGTCGAGCGTTGGCTGGCCGGTGACGGCGAAACCGCACTTCAGATGGCAGGCAAGCGCGACACCTCGGCAGTGCGCGTGTTGTTTGCAGCCCTGTCGGGCCTGAAATCCGCACCGAACAACCAGCATTACGTGCGCGAACTGGCCACGCAAAGCGCTCTGGACGAGCTTGGCTTGATGACCGGTCGCATGCGTGCGCTTGAGGCCGTCGTGCAGGCGGCTCCGATGCTTGGCCTGCTCGGTACCGTCGTCGGCATGATCGAGGCGTTCGGCAAACTGTCCCAAAGTGCAGGTGCGGTGGATCCGTCCGTGCTTGCCGGTGGCATCTGGACCGCGCTGATCACAACCGCCGTCGGGCTGGCGATTGCGATCTTCTTCTACTTCATTTCGATCTGGCTCGAGGGCCGGATCAGCGGCGAACGCGCCGCGATCGAGCGGCTGATTTCGGCAGTTCTGAATGGCACCGTCGATACCGCGCGTCCCGATCAAAACAGAACCAGCGTCTGATCGGGACGGTCAGAACCGATGCCGCACGCCTCCTCGCCTGATGCGACGTCCTTTCAGATCAGGGACTCCCGCCCGCCTCGCAAACCGGCCTTTGCCATGACGCCACTGGCTGACATCATGTTTCAATTGCTGATCTTTTTCATGTTGTCCTCCTCGTTGGCGCCCTATGCGCTTATCCCGCTTGCCGCGCCGACAGCACCCGCATCCCAAGACACCGCCACCCCGCAGCAACAAGGCGGCACGCCCGATATCGTCATCTGGCACGTCGCCGCCGGAGAGGTGCGCGCACGTGGCGAAAGCCTGCCCCTCGCATCCCTGCCCGAGGTGATCAAAGCGCTAAAGCTGGACGGGCTGGATGAAATACTGCTCTTTACCACCGCGTCAGCCACAACGCAGGATCTTGCAACCGTGATCGAGGCCGTCCGCGTCGGAGAGGTCGCCCGCGTGCGGTTGATCGGCCGCCCGGGCGGAGGCTAGCCCGATGAGCCTGCATTCAAAACTCGCAGAAACCGAGGACCGCCCACCGCCGGATTTCGGGTTGGCACAGGTCAACATCGTCTTGTTGCTCGTGCTCTTTTTTCTTGTTGTCGGAACCATTGTCGAGACCAGCGAGATGGCCGTCGATCTGTCGCAAACATCTGACCTACCGCTAGAGCGGTTGCCACGTCCGTTGTTATTGATCACCCAGGAGGGCGGGTGGTCACTGGATGGCGAAAAGCTTTCACATCCTGACGTGATCGCGCGCCTGACCGAGAACGTGGATCAGGCAACCACGGTGCACATCCTTGCCCCGCGCGACATGCCGGCCGATATGCTGATCGTTGCGATGCAAGCCCTTCAGGTTACTGGCCTCGGGGTTACGCTTGTGACACTCAAGTCTGTCGGGTCCGGCGAGTGAGCGCGCGCCAAGGCACATCACCGGGCCGCAATGCGGCGTTCTGGACGTTGGCCGGGACGCTTGCCATCGGCCTGCATGGCGGCGTGCTGACAGCGGTATTGCGGATGCTCCCGCCCCCCCAGGCGCCGGCAGTCGAAACGCAGATCGTGGTGGAAATGATCGAAGTTTCGAGCAGCCAAAGCGTTGACACAGCCGCCATCGAGACAGCAAAAACAACGGCGGCCGTGAAACCCGACACCGCAGAGCAAGAGACATTGGGCACCGCAAGCTCGGCTGAAAATGCCACATCTGCTCAAGCAGAGACCCTGGAACAGGCCAATGCGGAGAGTGTCGGCAAAGCCGAGGCCCAAGCCGCGCTGACCGCCGAGGCCGACCGGCTTGCAGGCAGCGATCGAACGCCTGAAGACACCCTGCGAGCAGGCCCTGCGCAGGCCACCGCGTTGAAGACTGCCGAGGCGCAGGCCGTCGACAGCATCGACACGCAAACCGCACGTAAAGCTGACGCCGACCGTGTCGAAAGCGCACAGCCGGAACCAGAACCTACGTCTCAAGCGGATGCGGACACCGCCGCAATTGCCAGTCCCGCCTCCAGCGAACGTATCACCGGACAATCCGTATCGGCAACGCGCCCTGTCACCGAAGCCACACCCGCCGCACAGCCACCAGCCAACGTGGCCACCGCCACGAGCAACGTCACGAGCAACGCCACGAGCACCGTCACGAGCACAATCACCACAAGCGCCACCGTCACAAGCGCCACGACCACTGGCACGACTACGGCCACCACCGCAGCACCGTTGCTACAGCGCTCGAGCGTACAAGCAGCTCAAACCGTCACCTCGCCCCCCACTCAAAGCACGATTTCCGTTGCCTCTGCGCCGACCCAAACCGCGCCTCAAGTCGGCATATCATCACCTGTGATGGCCAATGCGGTGGCTGTGGCACCGGCTGTCGGCACGGCACCGCTGCGCACCAACAATCCCGCCCCGATCACCGTTACAACAGCCCCCCTTGCAGGCGCCACCAACGTTCCGTTGCCAACAGCCAGCGCCGCGCCGACCCGTGCTGTCACCGCAGCCCCGAGTGCCGTGCAAATCCGCACCGCTGAATCGACATCCGCACCCTCTGCCGCTGTTACGGTAGCCCAGCCAAACGCCGCAGCGCTTGACACCGTCGCAGACAGCGTTTCGCCCCGTGTCGCGGTCACCTCGGCTGTTACGGCAACGCAACAGCCCACCCCGGGGCCCACAACACAAACACCTGCCAACCGCCTGCCAAACACGTCGCAACCGACAGCACTCGCGGGCGCCGCCCCCAGAACAACCGCACGCACTGCGCCCTCGGTGCGCCAGACTGTACGAACGCTACCTGAACAAACCGCCCCCGCCCAAAGACAGACGCGCAATACCCTTGCCCCCGCCGTTGCCCCGTCAACATCGCCGCGTGTGGCCGCGACAGCATCCGCTTCGCTGGGCGCATCGCAAGACCAGTTGGCAATGATCAGCCCCGAACCAAAGGCCATCGCCCCCCAAAGGCTGGTTCCCCGCGAAAGCGCCCCCTCGACCACGCTGGCCCCTCTGGCCGCACCGGCATCAGAAGACGATCCCGCTCCATCCGCTCCTTCCGCCGGAGCGCTCGACACTATCGCGCCCGGCCCGGAGGGAAGCGTTGGTGCCACCGAGCGCGCGCGGTATACCGCTGTGCTCGAGTTCCTGAAGTCCTACGATGGGGGGCCCTGCTTTGCGGCACTTCCAGCCCTCGGGGAATTGTCAGGAAGCCTGAGCCTCGACGCGTTTGGCGAAACCGACCAGCGTCTTGACGGCTTTCGTCAAGGCATCGAGGCAAAAGCCGGTGTCGTTCCAAGCACATTCCTAAAGCCCGTCAGTGACGCCCAATGCGCGACCCTCGCGTTTATAAAGGCCACCCCGCGTTATCCCGAATTCGGCATGTATTTCCGTGTGGCAGAGCGTGAAATCATCAGTGGAAACTTCCTGAGTGGTGAGATCCTCAACACGACAGGCATGCAGATCCACCTCCTGCTGATCGATGACGATGGGCTCGTGCAATCGCTTGACAGCTTTTTGAAGTTCACCCGCTCTGCGGCTGTCTTTGAAATTCCGATGACATTTCAGGGCGGGCCGATCGTAACCCAGCAATTGCTGATGGCCGTGGGGTCAATTGGGCGTCTGGACACGATAAAAGCCATGAACGGAACCCCTGCGCAGGACTTTTTCACAGCCTTGCAAGACGAGCAATCTGCACGGGCTCTGGACATCGACATGTCGATGATCGCTTTCTCCGTCAAGTAGACCCAACCGGCGCAGACACCCGCCTGATGCGCACAGACGGGCAAAGCCCGGCTGCCACGCTCAACCTCCAAGCACCATCGGTGCGCCGAGGGCGGGAGCGCTGCCTGCTCTGCCCGGGCGCGGTTTACTCGGTATCGAACCGGAAGTATGAAACAGCCGCCGAGGCTGTCACGCTTTCGTTGCGCAACTCTGTCTCAACCAATGCAATCAGCACATCGGCAGGGGTGCCAGGGGGCGCCTTGGCGTTGGCAATTGGTTTGTCGCTGGTAACGGCAACGATCATCTGAGGCACCAACTCATCTGGTCCACCGGTCGTATTCGGGCGCAACGCAAGTGCAAAGGTCGCCGATCCATCCTCTTGGGGCTTCAGACGCGACGACAGATCATAGGTGCCACCCTGTGCATCGACCAGCATCAGCCAGATATTACGATCTGCAATCTGTTCGACACGTCCTCGGATCGGCTCACCACTTTTCAGCACATCTTTGTCCAGAGACAGCTTCGGAGATTGCCCCCCACGTCCCGACAGCCCCTTGAGAAGCCGGATCACCGCACATTGGCTGGACTTGATAAGGCGCACACCAATATCCGGCTCCGTGCCATGTGCCGCTTCGAAATCGGTCAATAATTGCCAGAAAGGATCGGCCGACGTGGCATAACCCTCGATCGCGAAACTGGTAGGGGTCACCGCCATGACCTCGGCCAAAACGCACGAGGTCAGCGGATAATCCTGAACCCACTTGATCCTCTCTCCGATCTTGCTGATAAAATCTCCACCGGTGTCTGCGGCTTCGTCCGCTGGCGGGGTTTCAAGTGGCGGTGCACTTGCTACCTCTGTCAGATCAGAATCCGCGTCTTGAACACTCGCTGGCGGCGTTGGCTCAGGCTCCGGAACAGGTTCCGGTTCCGGCGGTGCGGCGGCAACGACAGTTTCAGGCTCCGCCTCTTGGGACGTCGGAAGGTCGATGCGTCCCGGAGAAGATGGAAGTTCGCCGCCCGGTTCGCCAGTTGTCTGCGCTTCGACAAGCGCCTCGCTACCATCTTCGGATGTGCCGAAAAGACCCGCCATGTAAGCCCCGCCACCACCACCGGCGGCCAAAAGCCCAAGCAGGACCAGCATCATAACAGGGCTTTTCTTCTTTGCTGTTTGCGTCTGTCTTGGGCTGCCCGATGTGGGCGGAACCGTTGATCCCCCAGACCGCACAGGCGGGGTCGTCGGAGGACCAAAGGGACTATCGTTGTCAACAGGAGGCACAGATTGGGGCGAAGGTTGCCCGTAAGCGGGCGGTTGTGACGGGTGTTGGGAAGACGGGTGTTGCGATGGCGGTACAGAATACGCCGGGGGCTGCGACACAGGCGCAAACCCTCCGGGAGGCTGTGATGTTGGGGGATAGCCTTGTGGTGGTGCCGTCCCCTGCCCCGGTCCCGCGAAGCCGAATTGCGGAGGTTGGCTGACTTGATTAGGGTAGCCCGGCGCAGGATAGCCGGCCTGCCCTGCGGGAGGCACAGATGCCACAGGCGCTTGTGGCAACAACTGCGGATTGTCCAGCAACATCACGACGTCGGCCATTGTTGCGGGTCGGTGCGCGGGGTCGGGCTGCAACATGCACTCAAGGATCGGGCGAACTTCGTCGGCGACCCCAGACAGGTCGGGAACCGCCGAGCGACGATCGACCGCCTCGCCCGGGTTGTCCCCCATATCCAGCGGCCGACCCAATGCAGCGGCCGCCGCCACAAGACCCAGCGAGTAGATATCGGACTGACCGGTAATAATGCCTTTGAAGCGGCCAAGCTGTTCAGGGGACACATAATTGTATTTGCCCGCGAACTGCCCGCCCAAAAGCGTGCCACCACCAAAATTTTCGGACTTTGCGATGCCGAAATCAATAATCTTTGTGTGGCTGACAAGACCGTCCTGAACGATGACATTGTCGGGCGACAAATCGCGGTGCACAACACCCAGATCATGGGCGCGTTGCAACCCCGGCGCCAGACGACGCAGCAAGGTTTTCACATCTTCTGCCGACATCGGGCCGTCTTCGATGTAGTCTGCCATCGAACGGCCTTCGACATATTCCATCACCAGACAAGCCCGTTGGGTCGTAGGGTCAATCGTGAACATGTTGTAACGCACAATCGCGTCATGGTGCAGACGCCCCAGAACTGTCGCTTCTTTCTGGAACATCGAAATTATCTTTTCGTCATGTGCCAAAGCAGCAAGGACGATTTTTATCGCAACAGGTTCATTGGTGTGAATATTCACGCCCCTATAAACCTCGCCCATACCGCCTGTGGCGATGTGCTGCTTGATCTCGTAGGTGCCGATAATCTGTGTGCCGATGCTCACCCCGGTGGGTGACACCGAAGTAATCTGTGTCTTTTGACTGTCGTCGGATGCCATTGGCCGGTCCTTATGCCTTCCCTACACCCCGGTCGGGGGTATGTCGAAGATGTTCGTGCGTGCGGCGACTTCGGTCTTATCGAAGGCGCGAACGACCATCACGGTTGTATTGTCTGTCGCGCCACGTTCCAACGTCAGATTAAGCAAGTGCTCGCAGGCCTGTTGAGGTTGATAACGCCTCGCAATATCGAGGATCTCGGTGTCCTGAATATGGGCAGTCAAGCCATCAGAACACAGAATGAACGTGTCGCGATTTCTCAATGTCCCGTATTTGTGATCAAGGTTCGCTTCAGGCGCGACCCCGATGGCGCGCGTGATAACATTCTTGCGCGGCCAGTTTTCAGCCTCCTCGGCAGAGATCGTGCCCCGGTCGAACAACTCGTTCGCCTCGGTGTGATCGCGCGACAGCTGCTCAAGTTGACCGCCACGGATCAGGTAGACGCGGCTGTCACCCGACCAGACACAGGCAAAATGCTGTTCAAATGCCAAAAGCGCCACGACAGTCGAGCCAATCGTTGCCCCTGCTTTGGCGGCATGGACCTGTATCTGCTCGTTCGCGCGGCCGATCCGTTCGACGAACCGCGCCTGAAGATCGGGCGCCGACGCCGGCCGACCGATCGAGGACAGGTTATCCACAATCGATCCCGACGCGAACTCGCCGCCGTGGTGCCCACCCATTCCGTCTGCAACAACCCAGACGCCGCTAGCAGGCTCCGAGAAATATCGGTCTTCGTTGTGTTCACGGGCATAACCAGTGTGACTGATCTCGCCGGTTTCGAACCTAAAAGTACTTCCCATCATATCGATCAGCTACCAAAAGTTTGTTATCAATGTGTTTGTCGATCTTTTACCACGGATGCGGCGGGGTCAATCCTTACCCTTGTCAGAACGCCCCCTGAGCGAAAACAATCCCCGCAGGCGCGGACCCATCTTTTCACGGCCCTCCGGTACAACCGGTGCGGATGATGCAAACGGGCTGTCATCGCCATCGGATAATTCTGAGCCAGTGGCATCATCGGACAGATCTGACACGTCGTCCGGCTCCGGCAAAGAGATGTCTGTTTGTGCAACCGTCTCTATGGTCAAATCCGTTTCGGGACCTGTTTCTGGGTCTGTTTCTGGGCCAGTTTCCGGGCCTGTGTCACCCTCTGCCTCTGCATCAAGGTCTGCTGTTTGTGCGGCGGGCGCATCGTCATCAAGACCGACCGCGTCTGGTCCATCGCTTCCGGCATTCCCCTCGTCGTCGGCATTTTCCCCGTCTTCGGCACGCTCGACATCGTCCTCTTCGGGGGGCTCGGTCGTAACAGACGATTCCGGCACCTCCGCGTCATCCGCTTGGGTGCCGGACAAATCTGTTTCAATCTCGCCGTTCGCGGCGTTCTGCTCCGCGTCATCCGCAACCTCGGCAGCAGCACCCTCATCAGGCTCGTCGATGGTCCCGTCTGCCGAGGCATCCATGCCTGCATCCGGTTCGGTGTCAGTAACCGGGTCCTCGTCTTCAGGCGCCTGAAGCGCATCGGAAGCAACCGAAAGTTCGGGCTCGGGCTCGGGCTCGGGCTCGGGCTCGGGAATAGGTGCCAAATCTCCTGAAGCCGAAAAAGGCGAC
>JBLHUT010000059.1:0-14206 GCA_047629975.1 Paracoccaceae bacterium | reverse complement strand
GCATTGGTTATCGTTACAACGAAGAATAGACAGAACAGATCGGACAAAGTGTGCGCGCCCCAAAGTCAACAGACCCGGTCGACGCGGTATCGCAAAAGCAGGGGGCCAGCCCTGCGTCGGACAATCCGGATGATCACGACACGCGCCAGCAACAAAGCCTGCTGGCGCTGAACCGGTCGCCTCTGGCGCGCAAGATCATTACCTTTAATGTTGTCGGGCTGCTGATCCTTGTCAGTGGCATCTTGTACTTCAATCCGTTTCGCGACACGCTTAGGCTGCAACGCGGGCAAAGCCTGCGCGCAGAGGCGCAATTGATCGCCAGCATCCTTGAAGGCACAACATCTGACACAGCACGCAACACGGTGATGACCGCGCAACCCCCCGATTTTGACGCGATCCTCAAGGAACTGAAGCTTGCCGGCGACCTTGATGTGTGGGTGTTTGGCGACAATCGGACGCTGTTGGCCAACAGGACAATTCCGCCTGTTCAAAATGCGCAATTCACCGACAGAACACCGATTATTGATCTGTTCACCGATGCCTGGACAACCCTGACCGGCCTCTGGCCCACAGACGCTCCGAAAAATTTGCCGCCGCCCGCAGTCAGGACTGTGCCACAAAGCCTGCTTGACGGTGCCTTCAACGGCGTCACGACCGCTAGCACCTCACGTGATGCCGCAGGGCAATCCATTTTTGCCGTGGCCAGTCCGGTCCGGCAAAACGGACAAACCATCGCAATTGTGGCCCTGACAAGCGGTACCAGCGATATTGACATGCTGGTCCGCCTCGAAACCGAAAAAATCCTGCAAATGCTGATTGTTGCCATTCTGATTTCCATCGGATTGAGCTTTGTACTCGCCGCAACGATTGCCAGCCCCCTGTCTGTTCTGGCGCGGGCTGCGGAAATCGGGCGCGAAACAACCACCGGCCAACAATCAAACCCCGCGCGCGTGCGTATCCCGGACCTGTCGTCGCGCACCGACGAGGTCGGCCGCTTGTCGGCCGCTTTGCGCGGCATGGTCACAGCCCTGTACGACCGGATCGACGCAAACGAACAATTTGCCGCCGATGTCGCCCACGAAATAAAGAATCCGCTTGCTTCGTTGCGATCCGCCATCACGACCCTGCGCAATGCCAACCGCCCCGAACAGCGCGTCAAACTGATGGATATTATCGATCATGATGTGCGACGGCTGGACCGGTTGGTGAGTGACATTTCCAATGCCTCCCGTCTGGACAGCGAACTGGTCAAAGATGACGAAGAAAGGTTCGACCTGCTGCACATGATCGGAAACCTGACCAGCTATTTGTCTGAATCCGCCTATGAAAAAAGTGTCGAGTTCATTACCGACCTGCCCGCCGACAAGATCGAGGTCTATGGCCTCGAAGAACGTCTGGCACAGGTGTTTGTCAATCTGATCACCAACGCGATCTCGTTTTGCGAACCCGGAGATGCTGTGCGCGTCTGGGTCCGGCGCCGGGACAACCGCGTTCTTGTGGTGGTCGAGGACACCGGCCCGGGCATTCCCATGCAAGCGTTGCAAAAGGTCTTTGACCGCTTTTATTCCGAGCGGCCCGAATCCCAGTTCGGGGATCATTCGGGTTTGGGGTTGGCAATTTCAAAGCAGATCGTCGATGCGCACGACGGCGTCATCTGGGCCGAAAACATCCGCCCGACGGATTTTGACGCCAATTCCGAACCTCTCGGGGCACGCTTTGTCGTCGGCCTTCCTGTCTAGAGGTAGAATGCAGCCTCCCCCCAACCCACCGGATCCGCACGAGGTTCTGTTTCACGCAACCACCGTTGCGGTCGGGGCGCGCGCCCTGATGATTACCGGCGCATCGGGGTCGGGGAAATCTGCGCTGGCGCTACAACTGATTGCCTTGGGGGCCTGTCTTGTTGCGGATGACGCAACGCTGGTGCTGTACGATAAAACCGAGGTTCTTTTGCGGACGCGTTGTGTGCCTTCGATCCGGGGACAGATCGAGGCGCGCGGCATCGGAATACTGACATTGCCCCACCGACAAGACGTGCCATTGTTTGCCGTCGTCGATCTGGACAGGGACACAGCATCACGCTTGCCCGAACGGCAAAAAATCTCGATCCTTGACCGCGATTGCCCCTTGCTAAACAAGGAAGCCGGACCACATTTCGCTTCGACTCTGTTCCTTTGTCTGACATATGGGGTGCTTCCGTGACTTCTTTTTGCCCTGACACCGAACCGCGCAGTCTGCCCCGACATGTTCTGGTGACCGGGCCGTCCGGTGCCGGACGCAGCACAGCCATTCGGACTCTCGAGGATCTTGACTACGAAGTCATTGATAACCTTCCGTTATCCATGATCCCCAGATTATTGGATGGTCCCGTTCACGGGCGGCCGATTGCGCTTGGGATCGACACACGCAACCGCGATTTCAGCACACAAGAAGTTTTGAACCTGCTCGACCGGGACTGGCCCGGGGGTCGACCAGAGCTGCTTTATCTTGATTGCAGCACCGAGGTGCTGCTGCGCCGCTATTCGGAAACGCGCCGCCGTCACCCGATGGCACCGGCCGAAACACCGACAATCGGCATTGCACGTGATCTCGACCTGCTGGGGCCGATCCGCAACCGCGCCGAAGTTCTGATCGACACGTCGGAGTTGAGCCTGCATGATCTGCGTGCCGAAATCGAGCAGTGGTACGGCGATACCACAGGGGCGCGACTGGCCTTGGCTGTCCATTCGTTCAGCTATAAACGCGGCCTGCCAAGAGGCCTTGATATGGTGTTCGACTGTCGTTTTCTGCGCAACCCCTATTGGGAGGAAAGCCTGCGCGCCGGCGATGGGCGCGACCCGGATGTTGCCGCCTATATCGCCCAAGATCCCCGTTTCGAGTCGTTCTTCAAGCAAGTCAGTGACCTGATGGATCTGCTGTTGCCGGCGTGGGTCGCAGAAGGAAAATCTCACCTGTCCATCGGTTTTGGATGTACAGGAGGGCAACACCGATCGGTTTGCGTCACGCAAGCGCTTGCAAAGACCCTTGCACAGTCCGGCTGGCAGGTGTCAACTAGACATCGGGAGCTTGAAAGACGGTCGGATGTCACCGCAACTCGAGCAGGGGCAGGGACGGCACGTTGATCGGCATTGTTATTGTTGCACATGGAGGACTGGCCCGGGAATATCTGGCGGCTATGGAGCATGTTGTCGGACAACTGGATGCTGTGATCCCGATATCCATCGCACCCGACCATGACCGCGACACCAAGCAACAGGAAATCTGTGCGGCAGCAAACAAGGTTGATACTGGTAGTGGCGTTGTAATTGTCACCGACATGTTCGGCGGCTCGCCCTCGAACCTCTCCTTGATGGCGATAAAACATAACGATCGCAGAATACTTTACGGTGCAAATCTGCCAATGCTGATCAAGCTGGCCAAGACACGACAACTGGATGTTGCAACCGCAGTGGATGCCGCGCTTGCTGCGGGGCGCAAATACATAAACAGCTTCAGCAGACCTGAGCCGGAGCGACAATGACTGGGACCGTCTTGAAAAATCTGGAGATCGTGAATGAAAAGGGCCTGCACGCGCGGGCCTCGGCCAAATTCGTCGAGATGGTCGAGAAATATGACGCAACGGCACAGGTCTCGAAAGACGGTTTAACCGCTTCAGGGGACAGCATCATGGGACTTTTGATGTTGGCGGCCTCCAGAGGAACCTTTATCGAGGTTCTAACCAAAGGACCGCAGGCTGGGGCATTGGCCGAGGCTCTTGAAACGCTTGTGGCTGACCGGTTCGGCGAACCGATGTGAGTTGACCGGGCCTTTTGACGGAGCGAGGAAAATTCATGAAGAATTCGAAACGTTCTGCCGCGATGCTGACGCATAAAAAACCGCTGACCCGTCAGGGTGACGGTGAGACGCTCGCCAGTCAGCGGTATGACCGGCGGCGCCTGTCCTATGCCGGAACATTCGAAAACC
The DNA here is from genome assembly GCA_047629975.1 of Paracoccaceae bacterium. Lineage (GTDB taxonomy): Bacteria > Pseudomonadota > Alphaproteobacteria > Rhodobacterales > Rhodobacteraceae > JBLHUT01. Next base: position 10,246 of record JBLHUT010000059.1, on the reverse strand, counting down.
CGTTTCAACGTCATGCAATCCAGTTCATCGAACTTGTCACAGGCCGTCTGCGCCTGCTGAGGCTGATCCGCAAATTCGAAAAACTCGGCGTCCCCGATGGACAGGCTTTTTGGAAACAGGCGCTTGATGTGATGGGCATCAAACTGACCACTCCGTACACCCAAAGCGACCGGATCCCTGCAACCGGCCCGTTGGTGATTGTGGCAAATCACCCGCGCGGCTTGGTCGACGGGATGGCTCTTGCCGAATTGGTCGGGCGGGTGCGCACCGATTACAAGATCCTGACCCGGTCGTTGCTGACGGGGGTCGGCGAGATCGACCGGTTCATGATCCCCGTGCCGTTTCCGCACGAATCAGGTTCGCTCGGTCAGAACCTCGATATGCGCAGGCAAGCGATGACCCATCTGAAAGAGGGCGGTGTGATCGTGCTGTTCCCTTCGGGGTGTGTCGCCTCCGCAGACCGGTTTTGGGGGCCGGTGATCGAACGGGAGTGGCTGCCGTTTACCGCCAAGATGATCCAGCGGTCGAATGCGCGCGTCTTGCCGATCTACTTTCCCGGCCATAATTCCAGACTGTACCAGTTTGCGACACGCGTCTCGGCGACCCTGCGACAGGGGCTTTTGCTTTACGAAGTCGTGGATTCCCTGAACCAGCCGCAAAATCCGATTGTCGGCACCCCGATCGAGCGCGATGAAATCCAGCCGTGGGCCAGCAACCCGCGCGGCTTTGTAACTTGGCTTCGTGAAAAAACGCTAACACTCGGAAACACGTGACAGCGTTGCGGTACAAGCGTCCCTTTTCCTTTGGCCATAGCGGCGTTAGGAAAAGCGCATGACCCATTTGGAAGATATCTATACCGACAAAGTGGCGCACGGCACGTTGCACGCTGATCCGGTACAACTGGCAGCTTTGCCAGACCTGCAAACCGTTCTCGATGCACTCGCGGCCCCTCCTGTGAAGCGAAGCTTTTTTGGCCGCGCAAAGGCGCGCCCGCCGGCACCGGGCCTGTACATGTGGGGGGGCGTCGGACGCGGCAAATCCATGCTGATGGACCTGTTCCACGATGCCGCACCGATCACCCGCAAGCGCCGCGTTCATTTCCACGCGTTTATGCAAGAGATCCAGAGCGCCTTGCACGAAGCACGCAAAACAGGTGTCGATGATGCAATCCGGCCTGTCGCCGATGCGATCATAAAAGACATCGACCTGCTGTGCTTTGACGAGATGCAGATCACCGACATTGCCGATGCCATGATTGTGGGCCGCTTGTTCGAACGTTTTTTCGCCGCCGGTGTGGTCGTCGTCACAACATCGAACCGGCCCCCTGACGACCTGTACAAAGACGGGTTGAACAGGGCGCTCTTTTTGCCGTTCATTGCCATGTTGAAAGAGCGGATGAAGGTCCATGAACTGGCGTCCGACACAGATTACCGTCAGGGGCGCCTGTCGGGCGAAAAGGTCTTTTTTGCGCCGATCACCCCCGAGACCCGCGCCAGTGTGCGCGCGATGTTCGACGATCTGACCGGCCACCATGCCGCCCCTTTTACGCTGCATGTAAAAGGCCGCGAGGTTTTGATCCCCGCGTTTCGCAACGGCATCGGGCGCGCGGGTTTTCATGATTTGTGTGGATTGCCGCTTGGTCCTGCCGATTTTCTTGAGGTAGCACGGGTCTGTCGGGTTCTTGTGCTTGAAAACGTGCCGCGCCTTGGGCGCTCCAATTTTAATCAGGCCAAGCGGTTTGTCACTTTGATCGACGCGCTTTACGAGGCGCGTGTGCGGTTGATCTGTTCGGCAGCCGCACCGCCCGACATGCTTTACATCGAAGGTGAAGGCAGCTTCGAATTCGAGCGCACAGCAAGCCGGATGATGGAAATGCAAGCCGCCGGTTGGGGCGACACCCCGCAGTCAGACGACATCACCGGCACTGTTCCTGCGGCATGACGCAGTACCGGTAAAATACAATTGCCGGCCGGTCACGCCTCGGGGTCAAGCGCCAGTACCGCTCCGGCCAGATACAGCGAACCGCAGATCAGTACGCGTGCGTCGGGCGTGTGGGCCACGATACGCAACAGCGCGTCGGGCACCGATGATTCTGTCGCCGCGTCAAGCCCGAGACCTTGAGCCATCTGCGCAAGCGTTTCTGGCGCGTGCCCGTTATCGACGCCCGCCACCGGCACCGCAATCATCCCGGCCGCATGACGGGCCAGCGGGGTTAAAAACCCCAAACTGTCCTTGCCTGCCAGCATACCCGTCACCAACCACGTCGGGCGCGCGGGCAAATCCGCCAGCACCGCCGCCAACGCCAGCCCCGCAGCAGGATTATGCCCCCCGTCCAGCCATAATTCGGCCTCGGGGGCGGCATCGCTCAACGGCCCCGTGCCAAGGCGCTGCATCCTCGCGGGCCAGTGTGCCCCCGTTAGTGCTGCCTCGATTGTTGCCTCGTCGTGCTCCAGATGGCGCAACGCGGCAATGGCCATTCCGGCATTGCTTATCTGATGCGCCCCGCGCAAGGCGGGCAATGGCAAATCAAGCAATCCACGCTCGTCCTGATAGATCAGCCTGCCCCGTTCGGTCCAGACATGCCATTGCTGCGATTGCGCCAGCAGCGGCACCCCAAGACGCGCGGCAGCAGCCTCGATCACGTCCATTGCCTCGGGTTTTTGCGGGCCGACAACGCACGGGACACCCCGCTTCATGATGCCGGCCTTCTCTGTTGCGATGTCTGTCAGGGTCGGTCCCAGATATTCCTGATGGTCCAGATCAACCGGCGTGATAATAGTGAGAAGCGGCGCATCGATGACATTTGTCGCATCAAGACGTCCCCCCAACCCCACTTCGAGCAAAAGCACATCTGCAGGCGCATTGGCAAACGCAAGCAGCGCCGCGGCGGTTGTCGCCTCGAAATAGGTGATCGAACCACCGTCATTGGCCGCCAGCGTCGCCTCAAGCACATGCGCCAGAGCCGGCTCGGATATCTGCGTATCCGACAGCACGATGCGTTCGTGGAACCGCACAAGATGCGGAGAGGTGTAGCAATGCACACCAAGCCCTGCGGCCCGAAAAGCCGCGCGCAACATCGCCTGTGTCGAGCCTTTGCCATTGGTTCCGGCAATATGGATCACAGGCGGGAGCGCATTTTGCGGGTTTCCCAAAGATGCCAGCAATCGCTCCATCCGGCCCAGCGACATGTCGATAACCGATGGATGAAGCGCCATCATCCGGCCCAACAATACCGCCGACGCAGGGTGTGTCACGTGCCCGGATCCAACGGCTTCAGAGCCATTTTCGGCGGTGTTTTCAGGGGGCTGTTTTGCGCGGAGGATGCACCTGTCGGGGTTTGCGTCGGCGCAGCGTCTGCCGCGCCGCCCCGCGTGGTCGCTTCATCAACGGCGGCCTGCGGTGCGAGGCTCTCGGGGGTCGGAGCGGGCAAGTCGCCTTTTACCGGCGGCGTCTGGCGCATCAACATGCGGGTGATCGAAATCAACTCGTCGCGCAAATCCTTGCGATGGGTCACGCGGTCAAGCATGCCGTGCTCCAACAGGTATTCGGCCCGCTGGAAACCCTCCGGCAGTTTTTCACCAATCGTTTGTTCGATGACCCGCGGTCCGGCAAAACAGATCAGCGCATTCGGTTCGGCAATGTGCACGTCGCCGAGCATTGCATAACTGGCCGTCACACCGCCCGTTGTCGGGTGGGTCAGCACCACGATATAAGGCAGCCCCGCCTCGCGCAGCATTTCGATCGCCACAGTTGTGCGCGGCATCTGCATCAGGGACAAGATGCCCTCCTGCATCCGCGCGCCCCCGGCCGCAGAAAACAGGATCAGGGGGCGGCGCAGTTTCGTGGCGCGCTGTGCAGCCGCGATGATGGCATTGCCAACGTGCATCCCCATGGAGCCTGCCATGAAGCCGAAATCCTGTGCCGCGATCACAACCGGTGTCCGCCCCATTTCACCTTCTGCGACCAGCATCGCCTCGTGCTCTCCGGTGTCCCGCTGCGCGGTTCGTAACCGGTCAGGGTACTTTTTCTGGTCCCTGAACTGCAGCGGATCAAGCACAGGTTCCGGCACGGCGACCTCGGTAAAGATGCCCGCATCAAAAAGCGCCTCAAAACGTGCGCGCGGTGTCAGGCTCATGTGGTGATCACAATTGGCGCAGACAAAAAGACTGTCCGTCAGTTCCCGGTGAAACAGCATCGTACCGCATTCAGGGCACTTGGTCCAAAGGTTCTCCGGCACTTCGCGGCGCGAGAACAGGGAGTTGATCTTGGGCCGGACGTAGTTGGAAATCCAGTTCATGGGGGCCTCTTTGACACGCTGTTACGCGCACAGAAATAGGGGCCCGAACGCCGGAATGCAATTGCGCATCGCGCGCTTTACAATATTCGGCGTGGCTCCCGCCCGGCGTGCGGGGGCCTCTTTTCAGAGGCGCCGCAGCCCGTTGGGCCGGGCCCGTGCCACCGGCACGGGCCTGTTGCGCCCTACGGCATCGTGTTGCGCATCACGCCTCGCGGCTTGATATTCGGAAAATTGCCTGCCGGTGATACTGCAGGGGCGTATCACACCGCAGCTTTGCGGCTTTCGTCGAGATAGATCTCGCGCAGCCGTGTCGCGATTGGCCCCGGCACACCACCCCCAACAGCGACACCATCCACTTCGACCACAGGCATGACAAATGCCGATGCCGAGGTAATAAAGGCTTCTTGGGCGTTTTGCGCCTCCTCGATGGTAAACGGCCGCTCTTCGACCGTCATCTGCGCCTCACGGGCAAACCGCAGCACAGCAGCGCGGGTAATACCGTGCAGGATTTCAGTTCCCAAATGTCGGGTAATGATTTTACCGCCTGCAATAATGTAGGCGTTGTTGGATGTGCCTTCGGTCACGACACCCTCTTCAACCATCCACGCATCATCGCAGCCAGCCGCTTTGGCCATCATTTTGCCCATCGAGGGATAGAGCAACTGAACCGTTTTGATATCACGTCGCCCCCACCGCTGATCGTCGATGCTGATGACTTTGATCCCCTGTGCCGCCAACGGGTTATTGGCAAGCCCCGGTTTGGACTGGGTAAACAGAACCAGCGTCGGCGGCGTATCTGCCGGAGGAAAGACGAAATCGCGATCTGCCGCAGCACCACGGGTTACCTGCAAATAGATCATGCCTTCGTCGACCTTGTTGAGGCGTACAAGCTCGCGGTGCACCTCCAGAAGGTCGACATCACTGATCGGATGCGCCATATCAAGCTCGGATAACGATCGTGCCAGCCGCGTTGTGTGGCCCGCGAAATCGATCAACTTGCCGTCGAGAACGCTTGTGACCTCGTAAACTCCGTCAGCAAACAGGAATCCACGGTCAAAGATCGAAACCTTTGCCTCTTCTTCGGGCAAATAGGCCCCGTTTACATAGACAATCCGGCTCATCGTGTTCCGTCTCCGTTAGCGTTTCAATCTGCTGTCGTGCTCATGTCGTGTGGCCCCACAAACGGGGTTGTGGCGGAAAAACCCGCCGCGCATCAAAACGCAAGGCGGGGTTGCGATCTTTAGCAAGCAGCAATGGCCCGTCAAGGTCAACCACCTGCGCACCCTGCCCGACCAGTACCGCCGGCGCAATCCCAAGCGACGAGCCCACCATGCACCCGACCATTATCCCGAAACCCGCCTGCTCGGCGGCTTTTTTGAGCAAAAGAGCCTCTGTCAGCCCGCCGGTCTTATCCAGTTTGATGTTCACGGCATCATACTTTCCTGCCAGTTCGGGAAGCGAGCTTCGATCATGACAGCTCTCGTCGGCACAGACCGGCACAGGCCGGTTCAGACCCGTCAACGCCTGATCGTGCCCCGCAGGCAACGGTTGCTCGACCAGAATGACCCCCAACCGCAACAGGTGCGGCACCAGCGCGCTGTAACTTTCCACGCTCCAGCCCTCGTTCGCATCGACAATGATGTCCGGGTCTGGCGCGCCCGCACGGACCGCCTCTAGCCGCGACAGGTCCTGTGGCGTGCCCAGCTTGATCTTGAGCAAAGGTCGCTCCCGGTGAAGCGCCGCCTGCGTACGCATCGTGGCAGGCGCATCAAGAGACAAAGTATAAGCCGTCACCAAAGGGACCGGTTCCGAAAGCCCCGCCAAGCGCCAGACCGGCTGCCCGCTGCGCTTTGCCTCCAGATCCCACAACGCACAATCCACAGCATTGCGCGCAGCCCCCGCCGGCAAGGCGTACTGCAATTGCGCCCTGTCGATCGCAGGATCAAGTGCGGATATCTGGGCTGTGACGCTGTCAATCGTTTCCCCGTACCTTGCATAGGGCACGCATTCACCCCGTCCGGCAAAAGGCCCGTCTGTCACCACTACACTGACAACGCGCGCCTCGCTCCGGGATCCTCTTGAAATGGTAAATGCTTGTGCAAGCGGGAAGACTTCGGCGTGTACATCAATCCGCATACTCTCTCCAAAACAGGTTCATCCAAGGGCCGACCCTTAAAACAGGCGTCAGATGCATCCGAACAGGCAGGCGCCCTCCCTTGATCCCGACAGCGTCCCTACACAGCAGCCGCATAACGCGCAACAGCAGGCGGGGCTTGCCCCGGCTGCCACGCCCAACAGGAGCGGCGCAGGCTCTGCCTGCTCTCGTCTCCCGGCGGGAGAACTGCCGTGTATCAAGCTGGCCAACAAACGGTATCCTATGGCGTATCCGACAGAAAATCCGACGACATAAACGCCTCGATCTGTAGTGAAATAACCCGCACACGCGCCCATCCCTCCGCTTCGAAATCCAAAAGCTCCACGGCATCGCCGCGCACGGCCACGCCGACCACCGGATCATTTGTTGACGGCCCGGACCTAAGGTTCACCCGCCCCCCCGTCACATAAAGCAGGATGACCGTGTCGATCCCTGCCTGAGACGGCTGGACTTCGGCCACGACCGGCCCGGAATCCGCCGTTGGCACGACATCTTCCCCGCCTGTCTCTTGAGGAGCGAGCGCTGCCGCCACCGCCTGCTCTATCGGGCTCGTCCCTTGTGCGTCAGGATCAAGCGGCACTTCTGCGACAGGTGCGGGGGCGAGTGCCGGCGCCGCCACTTGTGGGTCGACTTCGGCCACAATCCCCTGTGGCTCCTGCCTGGATACCGCAACGGCACCCGGTGCCGGCAAAACCCGCTCCGGCGTCGAGCGGACCTCGACAGGCGCGGTCGCCAACGGTGTTGCACGCTGTAGGGCAATGCGTTCAGCCGCAAGTTCGATACGGTTTTTTTCCGGTCCCTCGCCCACAGCCCACATGAAAACCCCAAGGATCAACAGCAACGCCACCACCAGTCGAAACAACATACGAACACTCTCTTTTGCCACCCGATCCGGCACACGTGAAACTATCACGCCGGTCACGGAGTGTCGCGTGGAAATCTTTGATCTGTAACGCCTGCGCAACGGTGTGCGCGAAAACCAACGTTCCGGGCGCCTTGCGCCTGTCCGAGGCGACACAGGCTTGGCGCTCACTTGTCACAGGCTGCGTCGCCTCGGACAAGCGCAAAAGGTGTCATACCGCCGCTTTACCCTGCACCGCCCTTGCCTTATCACATCCACGATGACCGACGAAACAGATACCCCCCCAAAGGAACCGACCGAACTGGCCGAGCCGCTGCGCCGCGCCATCGGTGAACGCTATCTGCAATACGCGCTGAGCACGATCATGCACAGGGCCTTGCCCGACGCCCGCGACGGGCTGAAGCCGGTGCACCGGCGTATCTTGTTCGCCATGCGCGAATTGCGGCTTTCCCCTACGGGCGGCTTTCGGAAATCGGCCAAGATCAGCGGCGACGTGATGGGCAATTACCATCCGCACGGTGACGCTGCAATTTATGACGCGATGGCGCGGCTTGCACAGGATTTCAACGTTCGCTACCCGCTGGTCGACGGGCAGGGGAATTTCGGAAATATAGACGGCGACAACCCCGCCGCCAGCCGGTACACCGAGGCGCGGATGACCGCTGCCGCCGAAGCGCTGCTTGACGGGCTATCGGAAAACGCCGTTGATTACAGGGATAATTATGACGGCACACTGACCGAACCTGTTGTTTTGCCTGCGGCGTTCCCCAACCTTCTGGCCAACGGTTCAAGCGGCATTGCGGTGGGCATGGCGACCAACATTCCCCCCCACAATCTTGACGAGCTGATCAACGCCTGCCTGTACCTGATCAAATCTCCGAATGCCCACGACGACACGTTGATCAATCACGTCCCCGGTCCGGATTTCCCGACCGGCGGCATATTGGTCGAGCCGCGCGAGAATATCATCGATGCCTACCGCACAGGGCGCGGGTCCTTCCGCTTGCGGGCCCGCTGGGAGATCGAGGAATTGCCACGCGGGCTGTGGCAGATCGTCGTCACGGAAATTCCGTATCAGGTACAGAAATCCAAACTGATCGAAAAACTCGCCGAGGTTATCCAGCTCAAGAAAATCCCGATTTTTGCCGATGTGCGTGACGAATCTGCTGATGACGTCCGGCTGATCATCGAGCCACGGTCGAAAACGGTCGACCCGCAGATGCTGATGGGGATGCTCTACCGGAATTCGGACCTGGAGGTGCGTTTCTCGCTGAATATGAACGTGCTGATCGACGGTCGCACGCCCAAGGTATGCTCGCTCAAGGAAGTGCTGCGGGCGTTTCTGGACCACCGCCGCGAGGTGTTGACCCGCCGTGCGCAGTTCCGGCTGGATAAAATCGACCACCGACTCGAGGTTTTAACCGGTTTCATAATCGCGTTTCTCAATCTGGATCGGGTTATCGATATTATCCGCTATGACGATGCGCCAAAGGCCGCGCTGATGCGCGAGAACTGGCAGCTCGACCATCCACGCGCCCAATCGGAAGCAGATTACAAAACCCCGGCCCCAAGCAAAAAGACCAGCCTGTCCGATGTGCAGGCCGAAGCGATATTGAACATGCGGTTGAGATCTCTCAGGCGCCTTGAAGAAATGGAACTGATCAAAGAGCGCGACGCGCTTTTGGCGGAACGCGACACGCTGGACGCCTTGATGGCCGGCGAGGACCTGCAATGGAGCCGCATCGCCGAAGAATTGCGCCAGATCCGCAAGCAATTTGGTAAAAAAGCCCCGGGCGGCGCGCGCCGCACAAGCTTTGCCGAGGCCGCAGAGGTGGTCGAGGTGCCCATGGAGGCGATGATCGAACGTGAGCCGATCACCGTTGTGTGTTCCAAAATGGGCTGGGTGCGGGCGATGAAGGGCCATATTGCGGCCGATACGGTTCTGAAATTCAAGGACGGTGACGAGGGGCGTTTCGTATTTCACGCCGAAACCACGGACCGGCTGCTGGTGTTCGGATCGAACGGGCGGTTTTATACGGTCGGTGCAAGCCACTTGCCCGGCGGACGCGGCATGGGAGAGCCCCTGCGCCTGATGGTGGATCTGCCGAACGAGGCCGAAATCGTCGCGATGTTCATTCACCGCCCCGCCAGCAAGCTGTTGGTTGCCTCGAGTGCGGGTGACGGGTTTGTTGTGGGCTCAGACGATGTGCTGGCACAGACCCGTGCAGGCAAGCAGGTGCTGAACGTTTCGGCCCCTGCGCGGGCCTTGGTATGCCGCATTGTGAAGGGCGATCACGTGGCCGCCGTCGGCGAAAACCGCAAGGTTCTGGTGTTTCCGCTGGCCGACCTTCCGGAGATGGGACGCGGTAAGGGAGTACGGTTACAGCGGTTCAAGGATGGCGGGCTAAGCGATGTGACGACCTTTTCGCTTGCGGACGGGTTGAGTTGGCGCGATCCGGCCGGTCGGCGGCGGGTTGAGAGCGAGTTGTCCGAATGGTTGGCAGCCCGTGCAACCGCAGGCCGGATGGCCCCGCGTGGTTTTCCACGGGACAACCGGTTTACCGACGAGACCGCCGGCAGATAATCACCTGACACAGATGGGAAAGGGCCTCTCCCGCCCGTGTCCGGGGGCAGGCAAGCCTGCGCCAGACGCGGTTGGGCGTGGCAGAGGGGCAAGCCCCTCTGCGGGTCCGCTGCAGGCAAGCCGTCTTTGTTATCAGGCAGGCGTTACGCTTAACCAGACACCGCCTTCGGGGCGCAGGGTGATTATCAGTGACGGTTTTGGCGTTTTTCCGGGAACAGGCGCGAACCGGAAGCGGGACAAGAGGGTCGACAGGATGATCACTGCCTCCTGCACCGCAAAACGCGCGCCGATGCAAATCCGCGGGCCGTCGCCAAAGGGAAGATAGCTGTAGCGTCTGATCGACTTGGG
>JBLHUT010000058.1:0-14271 GCA_047629975.1 Paracoccaceae bacterium | reverse complement strand
TGAGGCAACCGTGGAAGCCGCCGGAGAGATCGGCCTGACGGTTATCGCGATCAGCTTTACAATTGTGGCCGTATTTGCGCCTGTCAGTTTCATGTCGGGCATTGCGGGGCAGTATTTCCGGCAATTCGGTCTGACGGTTGCGGTTGCGGTGCTGTTTTCGCTGCTGGTGGCGCGGTTGATAACGCCGATGATGGCAGCCTATTTCCTGCGCAGCACACCGGATCACGTAGAGGCACCCGACGGCTGGATCATGCGCGGTTACATGCGGCTTTTGAACTGGACGTTGAACAACCGGACCATCACGCTTTTTGTTGGTCTGGCGATCTTTGTCGGGTCGATCTATTCCGCGACGCTGCTGCCTACGACCTTTATTCCGCCTGCCGACGAGGGGCGCGCGGCGATCTCGGTCGAATTGCCGCCCGGTGCGACGCTCGCTGACACCCGCAGTCTGACCAACGAAATCTCGACGCGGTTGCGCAGTGTTCCCGAGGTCCGCAACGTGTTTGTCCAGGGCGGCACCAACGACATCACCAAAGCCCGCATAACGGTCACACTTGGCGCGAAAGACACCCGCGAGAGGTCGTCTTTTGTGATCGAGGACGATCTCAAGGCCCTGTTGGCGGATTTGCCGGATGCGCGGATCAACTTTCTGACCGGTGACGGACAACGTGATATCACGATTGTTGTGTTGGGCGAAGAGGTCGAGGCCGTGATCGCCGCCGCCGCAGTGCTCTCCGAAGACATGCGCAGCGTGGCGACGGTTGCAAACATCACCAATGCGGCCTCTTTGTCGCGCCCCGAGATACAGATCACGCCAAAGCCGCAGATCGCGGCTGAACTGGGAGTAACGGCAACCGACCTTGCTGCGACGATCCGTATTGCCACAATCGGAGACAGCGATGCCAATCTGGCCAAGTTTTCAATCGACGGGCGTCAGATACCTGTCACGGTTCGCATAGCCGAGAAAAACCGCCGCAATCTTGAATTGATGGCGGGGCAGCGTGTGCCAACAGCCAGCGGAACGCCTGTGCCTTTGTCTGTTGTGGCTGATTTTGCGCTGTCCAACGGGCCGAGCAAGATCGAGCGGTATGATCGTGAAAACCGCATCACCTTGCAGGCCGACCTTGCGCCGGGGGCGGTGCTGGGGTCTGCGCTGGCTGAAATCAATGCGCTGCCGACGGCGTTGAACATGCCTGCTGGCACGCGGATTCAACCTTCAGGCGATGCCGAGGTCATGGCAGAGGTCTTTGCCAGCTTTGGGCAGGCCATGGGGGCGGGCATCTTGCTGGTTTATGTTGTGCTTGTGCTGCTTTTTGGCAGTTTTGTGACGCCGATGACGATCTTGTTGTCGCTACCGTTGTCTATCGGTGGTGCGATCCTTGCGCTTTACCTGACCAATAATGCCATCGGTTTGTCGGTTGTCATCGGCTTTTTGATGCTGATGGGGATCGTGACCAAGAATGCGATCATGCTGGTGGATTTCGCGATCGAGGCCATGGCGCAGGGCAAGACCCGTACGCAGGCGATGATCGACGCGGGCCATAAACGGGCGCGCCCGATCGTGATGACCACGATTGCCATGACGGCCGGCATGGTGCCAAGCGCGATGGCGCTGGGGGCGGGGGGAGAGTTTCGTGCGCCGATGGCGGTTGCCGTGATTGGCGGGCTGTTGCTCTCGACGTTGCTTTCTTTGGTGTTTGTGCCGTCCTTGTTTACCGTGATCAATGGTCTGAAAGACCGGTCCCGCGCGCTGCTTGGCAAGATATTGGGCGCAAACCGGCCACAATCAGAAACCGGCTGACGTACAAATCACCCGAAGTATCCCTTGAACGGGGCTGTTTACGGTTTGGCAGCCCGCGCGGTGCTGATACGCGGGCCGCTTGCGCTGTTTTTCAGGCTTGCGACCCGTTGTGGTGGCCGGTGTGGGCTGAACAGGCCGTTTACTTGACGCACAACCTGACATAGCCATTGGCAGTGCAACTTTCATGGCGGGCGGCTGATGGGCTTTTTCCAATTGCAGGCCGCGGGTCCGGTCCGGCCTTGGGTTATTCTGGTGGCTTTGGCGTTGGGAGTGTGTGTCAGCAACGGCTATGCGCGGTTTGCCTATGGATTGATCCTGCCGGAGATGCGCGCCGATCTCGAGTGGAGCTATACTCAGGCCGGATGGATCAACACGGCCAACGCCATCGGTTATGTCATCGGGGCATGGTTGACGCTGGTTCTGATCTCGCGGGTGCCGGCGGCGTGGCTGTTTGCGGTCGGAATGGTGGCGACATCGGTGTTTTTGCTGCTGAGCGGACTGACGCAGGATTTCTGGATACTCACGTTCTGGCGCGTTTTGACAGGCATCGCGGGGGCGCCTGCGTTTATCTCGGGCGGCGCACTTGCGGCATCGCTGTTTCAGGACAACCCACGCAAGAATGCGCTTGCGATTGCGGTCTATTTCGGTGGCGGGGGGCTCGGGATGGTACTGAGCGGTGCGGTCTTGCCTGTGATGTTCGATATGCAAGGGGCCTCGACGTGGCCTTTGGCTTGGGCGTTGCTGGGCGGCAGCAGTCTTTTGTTCTGTCCACTGGCGATCTGGGCTGCGTTCAGTTTGAGGGTGCCGCCAAGAAACAAGGCCGCCAAGGTGCCACTGCCGATCCACGCGATGCGGTTCCAGCTTTGGGGCTATGTTTTTTACGCCACCGGCTACATCGTGTACCTGACGTTTCTGGTGGCATGGATGCGGGCATTGGATGTGGGCACATTTATGGTGTCGCTGGTGTGGATCATCACGGGCCTTGGCATCATCGTGTCGCCCTTTGTCTGGCGGGTGGTTCTGGCGAAATACCGCTCTGGCGTACCGCTCGGGCTGGCGGTTGGGGCGGTGGGTCTGGGAACCTTTCTGCCGGTTGTGATGCCGACGAACGTGGGCTTGATCGCGTCAGCGGCAATTTTTGGCGTGTCGATTTTCATCGGGCCTGCGGCTGTGACCAGCTTTAGCCGTCAGAACCTGCCACAAGCCAGTTGGGGCCGCTCGGTCAGCCTGTTTACTCTGCTTTTCGCCGTCGGACAAACAATTGGCCCGGTTGCGGCGGGAATGATCGGCGATGTGTTTGGCGGCATCGACTACGGGTTGATTGGCGCCGGTGTGATCTTGCTTGCGGGAGCGGGGATTGCTTTTTTGCAGGCTCCTCTGGAGGCGCAGGACATCAAACACGAGCCAGCATAACGCATTGCGGCTGCGCGCGCGGGGGGGGGCCAAGGGATAGACAGGCCCCGCCAAAGGAAATCGTGCTTTGGCGGGGCCGTTGGATCAGGCGCCTTGTGCCGCAAGGTTTCCGACAGTCACATCCAGCGTGACCTCTTTGCCCCTGCGCATCACAACCACAGATGTGGCGCTTTCCGGGTTGGTTTCGGCAACGATGCGCGGCAGATCGCGCAACTCTTCGACCGTTTTCCCGTCGAACGACAAAATGATGTCGCCTTTCAAAAGGCCGGCGCGGGCAGCAGGGCTGTCGGCGATGACCTGTTCGACCATTGCACCTGTGGGGCTGTCATAGCCCAACACCATCGCGATTTCATCGCTCATCGGTTTGATCTGGACACCCAGCCATCCACGGTCGATTTTGCCGTCATCGCGCAGATCTGCCACGATTTTTTGTACCATATCCGATGGCACCGCAAAGCCGATCCCGACCGAGCCACCCCCGGGAGAGAAGATCGCCGTGTTCACACCGATCACTTCGCCGTCGTTGTTAAAGAGCGGGCCGCCCGAGTTTCCGCGGTTGATGGCGGCATCGGTCTGGATAAAGTCGTCGAAGGGGCCGGAATTGATGTTGCGCGATGTTGCCGAGATAATGCCGGCCGTTACCGTTCCGCCCAGACCGAAGGGATTGCCAACGGCCACCACCTCGTCGCCCGGTCGCATGTTTGCCGAAGTGCCAAAGGCAACCACGGGCAGGGGGGTGTCTGCCTCGATCTTGAGCAGGGCAATATCGGTCAAGGGGTCCGTGCCGACCAGAGTTGCCTCGAACTTGCGCCCGTCTGCCAACTTGATGGAAATGGTGTCGGCACCGGCTACCACGTGGTTGTTGGTCACGACATGCCCTTGCTCCGAGATGATGAAGCCCGAACCGAGGCCCTGACGTTCGCGATCGTTCGGGGCCTGTCTATTCTGGTCCGGCACAAGGTCTCCGAAGCGGCGCTTGAGTTGGTCAAGCGGGGTGTCGCCGGAAGGGTCAGCCCCCAAAGCAACCGGAGTGGCCTTTGTTGTGACCTCGATGAACACGACCCCGGGAGAGACGGCTTCGACAAGATCGCCGTATCCGCCAACCGGAGCGGCCAGCACAAGGCTTGGCACAAGGACAAACGGGGTAGCCACTGCAAGCGCAGAGGCCAGCAGCAAAGAGGGAAGCGCGGGTGAGCGAGGGGAATGTGTCATGAAAGAAAACTCCTGATCCGAATGACTGATACAGCCAAGATAGGCGTGCCGGGTATCAGGGCCCTGCCGTGAACATTACAAATTATTTAGGCAACCGCTCTTGCTGTCGGGGGGGAATTGGTGTGGGAGTGGCATCATCGCCGGTCTTTGTGGCTACGGGGGGAGATGGCAATGGACTGGAGCGACCTTCTCATCGCCGGATTGGCGTTTGCTCTTGGTGGTGTCCTGAAGGGGGCGACCGGAGCAGGAGCACCGATCGTTGCGGTGCCGATCCTTTCGATGCTGTACGACGTGCCTTTGGCGGTGTGCCTGTTTGCGGTGCCGAACCTGTTGTCGAACATTTGGCAGGGGTGGCGCAATCGGGCGCATCTGTTCGAGCGCCGGTTTGTGGTGCTGTTTGCAGGTGCGGGATTTGTCGGGGCTGCAATCGGGACAGTTATACTTGCGCGGTTGCCGTCGACGGCTTTGTTGTTGGCGGTGGCTTTTGCAGTCGTGTTGTTCCTTATTTTTCGTCTTGCGCGCCCTGATTGGGTGATGAGCATGAAGACGGCGCGGAAATGGGCTGTTCCTGCGGGCCTTTCGGGGGGGATATTGCAGGGGGCGGTGGGTATCTCGGCCCCTGTTTCACTGACGTTTTTGAGTGCCTTGAGGCTGCCAAGACTTCAGTTCATGGCGACGATCTCGATTTTCTTTGCGGCGATGGCGGCGATACAGCTCCCGATGCTGGCGGCACATGGGTTGATGACATGGGAGCGTGCAGGCATGAGCCTTGTGGCGACGCTGCCGCTTTTCGGGGCTATGCCGATCGGGGGATATCTGGCCAGATACATCTCGAGGCAGGCTTTCGACCGCATCATACTGGTGCTGCTGGCCGCGGTTGCTGTGCGTCTGGTGTGGAGTGCGCTTGGCGGCACCGCGTGATCGGGTCTATTGTGCCGCGTGCTTGAGCCCGGCCATCAGGTGATGGAATTTTTCGCCCTGAATGGCGACGTGCTGACGTAATGTCGTGGCGGCGCGCTCTGCATCCGCGTTCGACAACGCTTCAAGCACAGCCTCGTGTTCGGCCATCGACTGGCGCATCCGCCCGCGAAGCCGCAACTGGATGCGGCGGTAGGGTTTCAACCGGCGGTGCAGGCGCAACGCTTCGTGTTCCAGAAAGGCGTTTCCTGACTGGGCGTAAATAAGGTGATGAAACTGCTCGTTTCCGCGGTAATACGCATCGGCATCGCCTGCGTCGATTGCTGTGAGGCAAAGTGTGTTGGCCTCGCGCAACTTCTCCAAGGCAGCATCGGTGATCCGCACAGCGGCAAACCGCCCGCACGCGGCCTCGAGTTCGGCCATCACCTCGAACATTTCTATCAGGGCGACAGGTCCGGGTTGGCGCACAAAGACCCCCCGACGGGGCTGTTGCTGCGCCAATCCGGTAATCACCAGCTTTTGCAGGGCTTCCCGGATCGGGGTGCGCGAGACACCAAAACGGCCGGCAAGGCTGAGTTCATCAAGGCGCGCCCCATCGGGAATGGCACCGGAAAGTACCAACTCCTCCAGCTCCTCGGCTATCTTGTCAGCGCGGCGCGTTTCCATCGCGAATCCCTAGATAGAAGGTATGGTGGGTGCAACACTCCCCTTGTTGTATACAAAGAAGTTGACATGGAATGCAAGCTCAAGGCATTACGCTGGGTAATCTCGGTATAATTCGGGATAAGATCTTTTGGGAGGAAGTCTATGAAATCGAAATTGCTTGCCGCTGTCGCGGCGATTGCTCTTGTTGCCGGTGGTACTGTCGCCAATGCAGAGCAGCTGCGCCTGTCACACCAGTGGTCCAACAAGGACGTGCGCCACCTTGTCGCTCAGATTGTAGCCGACGAAGTTGCCGCCGCGGACGTTGACCTTGAAATCCAGATTTTCGGGTCGCAGTCGCTTTTCAAGGCGCGCGAGCAGTACAAACCATTGAGCCGCGGACAGCTTGACATGACAGTTCTGCCGCTCAGCTATGCAGGTGGCCAACAGCCGGCGTTCAACCTGACGCTGATGCCGGGGCTGGTGAAAAACCACGACCACGCGGCGCGCCTGTCTTCGTCGCCTTTCATGGCGGCGCTTGAAGAAAAGATGGCTGATGACGACGTGATGGTGCTGGTCCATGGCTACCTTGCCGGTGGATTTGCAGGAACCGACAAATGCATCACCAAACCTGCTGATGTTGTTGGCCTTCAAACGCGTGCCGCAGGCAAGGCTTTCGAGCAAATGCTGGCGGGTGCGGGTGCCTCTATTGCGTCGATGTCCTCTGCGGAAATCTACAACGCCATGCAAACGGGTGTTCTGAGTGCTGCGAACACGTCGTCGTCGTCTTTCGTTTCCTACCGCATTTACGAGCAGGCCAAGTGCTACACGCCAGCCGGTGATGTCGCGCTTTGGTTCATGTACCAGCCCCTGTTGATGAACAAGTCTACGTTTGACGGTCTGACCGAAGGGCAGCAGGCAGCCCTGCGCGCCGGTGCCGCCAAGGCAGAGGCGTTCTATCTTGAAGAAGCGAAAAAGTCCGATGCCGCGTCGGTTGATGTGTTCAAAAAAGCCGGTGTCGAGATCGCACAGATGTCGATCGAGGATTTTAACCAATGGCGTGAAGTTGCCAAGGAAACGTCCTATAAAGCTTTTGTCGCGGACGTTCCCGACGGACAGGCTCTTTTGGATCTGGCGCTCGCTGTCGATTGATCCAAAGCGGAATTCAGCAAACAGGGCGGCGCATTGTGCCGCCCTGTTTCGCGCTTGAATGCCGTTGAAACTTGAAACCCCTGAACACAAGAGGTGACCGTCATGTCGGGCCAAAGCTCAGCCGTTGTCGCAAAGGCCGGCGACAATCTGTTCCTGCGCGGCGTTGCCGCCCTTTCCACACTGGCCGGTTGGTGCTCTGCGGGGATGATCCTCTCGGCAGTGATGATCACCTGCCAGATGATTTTCATCCGCTTTGTCCTCAACGGCTCGACGATCTGGCAAACAGAGGCGGTGATCTATCTTGTTGTGGCGGCGACCTTGATCGGCTTGCCGTACGTGCAGCAGTTGCGCGGGCACGTGAATGTCGATCTGATCCCGCTGATGCTCAAGGGGCGTGTGCGGTTCGGGATGGCTGTTGTCACCTTGACCATTTCGATTGTGATGATGGCGATCATGGTCTGGTACGGTTTTGAATACTGGCATTTCGCCTATGAGCGGAACTGGAAATCCGACACGGTCTGGGGCGTGCGCCTGTGGATCCCGTATTTGTCGATTCCGGTCGGTTTGGGGCTGTTTATGTTGCAGCTGATTGCCGATCTGGTCGCGATCATTCTGAAGATAGATGTGCCCTTCGGGCTGGAGGATAACTGATGGATCCGCTTGTACTTGGCGGTCTGGTCGCCTTTTTCACAATTTTCGTACTGTTTTCAGGGGTCTCGGTGGGGGTTGGTCTTTTGATCGTCTCTGCGGGCTTTCTGATTGTTTTTGACGGGGTGCGCAGCCTTGAGTTGATGCCGGAAATCCTGTTTGCCAAGCTTGATAACTTTGCGCTGTTGTCGATCCCGATGTTTATCATCATGGGGGCGTCGATTGCCTCGACCCGAGCGGGGGCGGACCTGTACGAGGCGCTGGAGCGGTGGCTCACGCGCGTGCCGGGCGGGCTTGTGATCTCGAACCTTGGTGCTTGTGCGCTGTTTGCGGCGATGTCGGGCTCCAGCCCGGCGACCTGTGCGGCGATCGGCAAGATGGGCATCCCCGAGATGCGCAAACGCGGCTATCCCGACGGCGTTGCGGCGGGTTCGATCGCTGCTGGTGGTACGCTGGGAATTCTGATCCCGCCGTCTGTGACGATGATTGTTTACGGCGTGGCCACCGAGACCTCGATCGGGCGGCTGTTTCTGGCGGGCGTTATTCCCGGCTTGCTGTTGGTGTCGTTGTTTATGGCGTGGTCTTTGTATTCCACGTGGAAGTCCGGAAATCTGGCGTTGATGAACAACCGTACGTACACATGGGCGGAAAAATTCGAGATCCTGCCTCGCGTTTTGCCGTTTTTGGCGATTATTCTGGGTGTGCTTTACGCGATGTACGGCGGCGTCGCGACCCCGTCCGAGACGGCGGCTGTCGGTGCTTTGATGTGCTTGTTGATTGCGATGGTCATTTACAAATTATGGAACCCCAGGGACCTTTGGCTCATCTTGCGCGACAGCACCAAGGAATCGGTGATGATCTTGTTCATCATCGCGGCTGCGGGTGTGTTCAGCTACATGCTGTCGAGCCTGTTTATTACCCAGTCGATTGCCGAATGGATCGGCACGCTGGATGTAAACCGCTGGGTGCTGATGGGGGCGATCAACCTGTTCCTTCTGGTTGCGGGATTCTTTTTGCCGCCTGTTGCGGTCATTTTGATGGCGGCCCCGATCTTGTTGCCGATCATTTTGACGGCTGGCTTTGACCCGATCTGGTTTGCAGTCATCTTGACCATCAACATGGAGATCGGTCTCATTTCGCCGCCTGTCGGTTTGAACCTGTACGTTATCAACGGCATTGCACCCGATATTTCGTTGCGCACCATTCTTTTGGGGTCTTTGCCGTTCGTGGCGTGCATGGTTGTTGCGATTTTGTTGCTGTGCATCTTTCCGGGGCTTGCGACGTGGTTGCCAAACGCGGTGATGGGCGTCGCCATATGACCTTGCTTGCCGATCTTCTGTCCACGGTGTTCGAGCGGCGAAGTTACTTCGGGTCTTCGGGCAAATGGGACGACCGCAGTGTCGCAATGCTTGCGGATGAGTTGGTCGGCGGAAATGGAGAAGTGTCGGGCCGTGCGCTGGCCCGACAGATCCTTGATCGCTTCACGGCTTTCGAGGACGCGCAAAAGGTAGAGTTTTTCCGCCACCTTGCCTTGAACATGGATATCGATGCCGAGGCCGTTCGCACCACCTTGGAGGCGTACCGCGCGCATCCGGACAAAGCAGGCTATCAGGCGTTTATGATGGCCGCAGAGCCGCGCCGGCAAGAGATGATCCGCCGGCTCAATCAGGTCAGCGGCGCCACGCATCTGTTGGTGTCCATGCGGCGCGATCTGTTGCGTCTGACAAAGTCCAACCCGGAGCTTGCGCCGATAGACGTGGATTTCAAACATCTGTTCGCGTCGTGGTTCAATCGCGGGTTTCTGGTTCTGCGGCCGATCAGCTGGGAAAGTCCGGCGCATATTCTAGAAAAAATCATCGCCTACGAGGCGGTGCACGCCATTGACAGCTGGGGGGACCTGAAACGGCGATTGCAGCCGTCTGACAGGCGGTGTTTCGGATTTTTTCACCCCTCGATGCCCGATGAGCCGCTAATTTTTGTCGAGGTCGCCCTGTGCAAGGGCGTGCCCGGTGCCATCCATACCGTGTTGAGTGACGGGCGTGAGCCGCTTGAGGCGAAACAGGCGGATACGGCGGTCTTTTATTCGATCTCGAATTGTCAGGCCGGTTTGGCGGGGATCTCGTTTGGAAACTCGTTGATCAAACAGGTGGTGACCGATTTGTCATTGCAGCTTCCGGGGCTGAAAACTTTTGTCACACTGTCTCCGATCCCGAAGTTGATGGCTTGGCTGACGCGTGACGGACGGGATGTGCCGGCACTTGATGATGCAATGCTCAAAAAACGTGCTGCAAACTACCTGCTGACGGCCAAGCGTTCGGACGGGCTGCCGTTTGATCCGGTTGCGCGGTTCCATCTGGGAAACGGTGCGATTATTCATGCGGTACATTCGGGGGCTGATTTGTCGGCAAACGGGTTGGCGCAATCTGGCGGAGCCATGGTCAATTACCTGTATGACCTGCGCCGTGTCGCCCAAAACCATGAACGGTTTGTCGGCGAACAAGACGTTATCGCCTCGTCAGAGGTCCGCACGCTGAGTCAATCCGCGCTCAAATCAGAACAATAAGAACAAGGAACGCGCTTATGGCAAACCCGCTTTATGACACGCTTTTCGGGCGCCATGCCGGACAGCAGACCCCGTTTTTGCACAAGTCTGACGGCGCGGTTATCACCCATGCGGCGTTTTTGGAGCAAAGTGCGCAGATTGCCAATGTTCTGGTCGATCTGGGCGTATCTGCGGGCGACCGCGTGGCGGTTCAGGTGGACAAATCACCCGAGGCTCTGGCGGTTTATGCGGCCTGTGTGCAGGCGGGGATTGTGTTCTTGCCGCTCAATACCGGGTACACAGCCGACGAGCTGAGCTATTTTATTGAAAACAGTGGTGCGCGGCTTTTTGTGTGCTCGCCAGAGCGTGAGGAGGCCTTGCGGCCTGTGGTGCAACGCTGTGATGCGGTGCTTGAGACATTGGCGGCGGATGGTACGGGCTCGCTGATGCAGCGCGCCGCCGGCAAGCCGGTGATCTTTGACACGGTCGCGCGGACGCCCGATGATCTTGCGGCATTTCTTTACACATCCGGTACGACGGGGCGCTCCAAGGGGGCGATGCTGACACAGCAGAACCTTTTGTCCAACGCGCAGGTTCTGGCAAAACACTGGCGGTTTACGGCCGACGATGTGTTGCTGCATGCCTTGCCGATCTTTCACACCCACGGCTTGTTTGTGGCCACCAATATTACGCTGGTGGCTGGCGGTTCGATGATCTTTCTGGAGCGGTTCGATCTGGACCTGATGATTGAATTGATGCCGCAGGCCAGCACGATGATGGGCGTGCCGACGTTCTACACCCGTTTGCTGGACGATCCGCGTTTCGATGCGCCGCTGACGGCCCACATGCGCCTGTTTGTGTCGGGCTCTGCGCCATTGCTGGCTGAAACCCACGTGCAGTTCGAAGAGCGTACCGGCCACCGGATTCTTGAACGCTACGGGATGACGGAAACGAATATGAACACGTCGAACCCGTACGAGGGCGAACGGCGCGCCGGAACGGTCGGGTTTGCTTTGCCTGGGGTCGAGCTAAAGATTACGGACCCTGCAAGTGGTAAAACACTTCCGCAGGGCGAGGTTGGACAAATCGAGGTCCGGGGCCCGAATGTCTTTAAAGGTTACTGGCAAATGCCTGAAAAAACCCGCGAGGAATTGCGTGAGGACGGTTTCTTTATCACCGGTGATCTGGGGCAGATTGATCCCGATGGCTATGTAAAGATTGTCGGCCGGAACAAGGACCTGATCATCTCGGGGGGCTACAACATTTACCCCAAAGAGGTCGAGCTTGTTCTGGATGACCAGCCCGGCGTGTTGGAAAGTGCGGTTATCGGCGTGCCGCATCCCGATTTTGGCGAAAGCGTGGTCGGTGTGCTGGTGGCAAAGCCGGGACAGGTCCCGGACCTTGAGGCGATTGACAAATCGGTGCGCGTGGCGCTTGCACGGTTCAAACATCCCAAGCGGCTGATCATCGTTGACGCCTTGCCGCGCAACACGATGGGAAAAGTGCAAAAGAATATTTTGCGCGCGCAGTACGGCACACCTGCTTCAAAGCCCTGATACAGGATGCGCGTTTAAACTGGCCGGTACCGGCTTTGGGGTGATATCTGCTTTGACTTATCGCGCCGCACACAACAGGTTGTTCCAGTCACCACATGAGGAGTTGTAAATGACCCACGCAAAAGAGCTTTTTGATCTGACCGGCAAGCGGGCGCTGATCACAGGGTCGTCGCAAGGCATCGGTTTCGCACTGGCGCGGGGGCTGGCGCAGGCCGGGGCCGAAATCGTGCTGAACGGGCGGGATGTCGAAAAGTTGAAAGGGGCCGCAAAAGTTCTGGGAGATGAGGGGGCGATTGTCCACATGCTGGCATTCGATGTCACCGACCATGATGCGGTGCGCGCAGCCGTGGACGGGTTCGAGGCGGCAACAGGCCCGTTGGATATCGTGGTGAACAATGCCGGTATGCAGCATCGCGGCCCGTTGGAGGAGTTTCCCGCAGATGCGTTCGAGCGGTTGTTGCAAACAAACATTGCCTCCGTGTTTCATGTGGCACAGGCCGCAGCACGGCACATGATCGCGCGCAAGGCCGGTAAGATTATCAACATTGCGAGCGTTCAATCCGCTCTCGCCCGCCCCGGGATCGCGCCATACACCGCGACCAAAGGCGCGGTTACGAACCTGACCAAGGGGATGGCGACCGATTGGGCGCGACTTGGCCTGCAATGCAACGCGATTGCACCGGGGTATTTCGATACCCCCCTGAACAAGGCACTGGTCGAAAACCCCGAGTTCAGCGAGTGGCTTGAAAAGCGCACGCCGGCGGGCCGTTGGGGCAATGTGGACGAGTTGGTGGGGGCCTGTGTGTTCTTGTCGAGTGCTGCGTCAAGCTTTGTGAATGGTCACACGCTTTATGTGGATGGCGGAATTACGGCGTCCTTGTAAGCGGCAATCGGCTCCGGCGGGATGTGTTCCTGCGCATAAATAAAAAGAGGCTCCCGATCGGGAGCCTCTTTTGTCTGGTCAGACATGTTGCACAATGCGCCTTAACGGGCGAACTTTTTGTGCTTCATGCGCTTTGGCTCCATCGCGTCAGGACCAAGCCGAAGGGCCTTGTCTTCTTCGTAGGCCTCGAAGTTGCCTTCGAACCATTCGACATGGGCGTCCCCCTCGAACGCGAGAATATGGGTACACAACCGGTCAAGGAAGAAGCGATCGTGGCTGATGATAACGGCGCAGCCGGCAAAATCCTCAAGCGCGTCTTCAAGGGCCCGCAAGGTTTCCACATCAAGGTCGTTGGTCGGCTCGTCGAGCAGCAACACGTTGCCACCTTCCTTGAGCAGTTTGGCCATATGAACACGGTTCCGCTCGCCGCCTGACAGCGCGCCGACCTTTTTCTGCTGGTCACCGCCCTTGAAGTTGAACGCCCCGCAATAGGCCCGTGAATTCATGCTCGCATCGCCGAGTTCGATAATTTCGGCCCCGCCCGAGATTTCCTCCCAGACGTTGTTGGTGTCGTTCAGGCTGTCGCGGGATTGGTCCACGAACGAAAGGTCAACGGTGGTACCATAGCTGACGGTGCCACTATCGGCGTCTTCCTGTCCGGTCAGAATGCGGAAAAGCGTGGATTTACCCGCGCCGTTCGGCCCGATTACGCCAACAATACCACCTGGCGGCAGCGAGAAAGACAGGTTTTCAACCAAAAGCCGGTCACCGTAAGCCTTGGACAGGTTCTCGACCTCGATCACCTTCTGACCCAGCCGCTGACCGTTCGGGATCACGATCTGTGCCTTGCCGACGCGTTCGCGCTCTGACTGCCCTGCAAGCTGTTCATAGGCGTTGATCCGTGCCTTTTGCTTGGCCTGACGGGCCTTAGCGCCGGCGCGGATCCACTGCAATTCGCGGTCGAGGGTCTTTTGCTTACTTTTGTCGTCCTTGGCCTCCCGCTCCAGCCGCTTGGCCTTTTGGTCGAGCCATGCCGAGTAATTCCCCTCGTAGGGAATGCCGCGGCCACGGTCGAGTTCCAGAATCCAGCTGGTGATGTTGTCAAGGAAGTAGCGGTCGTGGGTCACGATCAGGATCGTGCCTTTGTAGTCGATCAGGTGCTGTTGCAGCCACGCGATTGTTTCCGCGTCAAGGTGGTTGGTCGGCTCGTCGAGCAGCAGCATGTCGGGTTGTTCGAGCAGCAACCGGCACAGGGCGACGCGGCGCCGCTCGCCTCCGGACAGGTTGGTGGGCATCGC
Source organism: Paracoccaceae bacterium (assembly GCA_047629975.1). Lineage (GTDB taxonomy): Bacteria > Pseudomonadota > Alphaproteobacteria > Rhodobacterales > Rhodobacteraceae > JBLHUT01. The sequence continues at coordinate 206 of JBLHUT010000058.1, read as the reverse complement.
ATCGTCGGGCGGACAACGAAGCGCCTCGAGGCTGACGTCGATCTGTGCGTCAAGATCCCAAAGGTTTCCGGCGTCGATCTCATCCTGAAGGGCCGCCATCTCGTCGGCGGTTTCCTCGGAATAGTTCATGGCAAGATCGTTATAGCGATCAAGGATGTCTTTTTTGGGCTTCACGCCCAGCATGACATTTTCACGCACGGTCATGT
>JBLHUT010000057.1:0-14353 GCA_047629975.1 Paracoccaceae bacterium | reverse complement strand
AATCCAGATCCGCGTCGCACTCATGAACCGCTTTTCAGCCCTCGGCACGCCCGAGATCGTCCGCGTGGCCTGATGCCAAAGGGGAAAGGGGCAATCATGCCTCAGGCGTGACTTACGCAACAACGCCGATGGAATGGCTGCGGAATAAATATTACCCACCGTAAAACTTGCACCTGCAGGTGTTTGCCCCCACTTTGAAGACAAGCCTTTTTAAAGAGGCAGTAAAATCAACTGGGAGGATTGGAATGGGTTTCTCGACAGGGGCGCAGCTTCGGGCGATTGAGAATAAGATGTCTTGGGCGGAGCGGGACTTGCCAAAGACGCTTTACGGGTTTCTGAAAGATGTCCGGGATCGCCACGGCGCGCGCAGGGCAGTTTCCTATCAATTGTTTTCCGGTCCCACCGCCCCCGCAGAGACTTATAGTTGGAACGAATTGCACGACAAATCGGTCCAGACTGCCAATATGTTCAGAGAGATGGGCATCGGTGAAAACGATGTCGTCGCCTATATGCTGCCCAATTGCAACGAAGCGGTTCTGTCGCTGTTGGGCGGCTCGATTGCGGGGATTGTGAACCCGATCAACCCGTTGCTGGATGCCGAGCAGATTGCAGCGATCCTGCGAGAGACCGGCGCAAAGGTCTTGGTCACCTTGCGGGCGTTTCCAAAGACCGACGTGGCCCAAAAGGCGGCGTCTGCGGTTGCTCTGGCGCCCGGTGTGACCCACGTGGTCGAGGTGGATCTTCTGCGCTATCTGACCGGTGTCAAAAAGCTGGTTGTGCCTTTTTTGCGCCCGAAAAACCCGATCGGTCACAAGGCAAAAGTGGTCAGTTTCGCGACCGAATGCGCGCGACAGAACAAGACGCTGGATTTCGCCGATAGCACGGGGGATCGCGTGGGCGCGTATTTCCACACCGGTGGCACGACCGGAATGCCCAAAGTCGCCCAGCACAAATATTCGGGTATGATTTATAACGGTTGGCTCGGGCATGAACTTTTGTTCACGGAGCAGGACAATATCATCTGTCCTCTGCCGATGTTTCACGTTTTTGCGTGCCATGTGATCTTGATGGCAGCGCTTGCGTCGGGGGCGCATGTCGTGTTTCCCACGCCGCAGGGGTATCGCGGGGAAGGGGTCTTTGACAACTTCTGGAAGCTGGTCGAGCGTTGGAAAATCAGTTTTATCATCACTGTGCCGACGGCAATTTCGGCTCTGATGCAGCGGCCGATCGATGCTGACGTCTCGTCGGTCAAGACCTCGTTCTCGGGCAGCTCGCCCCTTCCTGTGGAATTGTTCAACCGGTTCGAAAAGGCAACCGGTGTCGAGATCGTCGAAGGCTACGGCTTGACCGAGGCGACCTGCCTTGTGGCGTGCAATCCGACCGAGGGCTTTAAAAAGGTCGGTTCCGTCGGGTTTCCGCTGCCCTACACCGAGGTGAAAATCCTGATTGATGGTCCTGACGGGCCGGTGGAATGTGCAAGCGACGAGGTCGGAGAGATTTGTGTTGCCAGTCCGGGAGTTTTTGCGGGCAGTACCTATACCGAGACCGACAAGAATCACGACCTTTTCCACAATGATATCTACCTCAGAACCGGCGATCTTGGCCGGATTGACGGCGACGGGTATCTGTGGATCACGGGGCGCGCCAAGGATTTGATCATTCGCGGAGGTCACAACATTGACCCCGCCGAAATCGAAGAGGCGCTGGCCGGGCACGAGGCGGTTGCCTTTGCCGGTGCGATTGGGCAGCCTGACGCGCATTCCGGCGAGATCCCGTGCGTTTACGTTGAATTGGTCGTGGGTGCCACGGTGTCCGAGGCCGATCTGATGACCCACGCAAAAGCGCGCATCGGTGAACGGGCGGCTTATCCAAAATACCTTGAAATTGTGGCAGAGTTGCCAAAAACTGCCGTTGGAAAAGTGTTCAAACCGCAGCTTCGAAAAATGGCGATCAAGCGGATTTACAATGCGGCTTTGTCCGAAGCGGGGATCGCCGCGCAGGTGGTCGAGGTTCAGGACACCAAAAAACGCGGCTTGGTGGCACGGCTTGAAAAAACCGGTACGGCAACCGACGCCGAGGTCAATGGGTTGTTGGGGAACTTCACCCGTCCATGGGAATGGGCAGAGTAGGGGTTTTCGCCAAAAATAACAGCACACCCCACGGTGTGCTGTTAAGACTCTTTTAATTTTTACTTGCTCTTCGGGCCTGAATTTGGTCTGAGGGGAGGTGAATTTTAGGAGTTTTTTTGATGACGACCTACACAATTACAGGCTACGGATACCAGACGATCGAAGGCGTGCCGCAAATGACGGCACCTGAGTTGGTCATCGTCTTGGGCGATAATCAAACGGATCTGTCGTATCAGTATCTCAGCGCATTCGACCCGTTTGATGAAGATTCGCTTGATTTTGAGTTGACACCCGAACCGCTCGCCTTTGTGTTCGATGGCGTTAGCAGGGCCGATACCGACGCTGCTTTTGCGGCTGTAGAATTGTCATGGAATTCAGGTGCAGATACCGCACAGGTCCTTGCTGTGCTCTTCAAAGGGTCGGATGACCTGATGGTGTTCGAGTTGGGCGGCTCCCCGTTGGATCTTGATGTTCTGTCGGAGTTTTCTGATTTTGATGCGTTTCTTGCCAGCGGATCTTTTGGGCCTATCACTTCCGGTGCGTTCGCGCCCGGTGTCGTCTGGGACCTTGGGTCGGCTGTGGGCCTGACGGCCGTATCAGAAGATGACGTCGTGACTGATGATGCAGGCACTGATTTTGCCAGGTTGGGAGCGGGCGACGATTTTTACTCCGGTCTCGGTGGCTCCGACGTTGTCAACTTCGGTGGCGGGTTTGATACGGCAAGTTATGCCGATGATGCCAACGCTGGTGGCGGCTCTGCGATCATTGCACAGATGGCTGATGGCAAAGTCGACGTTTCCGACGGGTTCAGTGCGTTTGATATTCTGACCAAAGTCGAGATGCTTCGCGGTACGATGGGCGAAGACGTCGTTACGTCTGATGGCACGCAGGGGATCCTTGGTCTTCAGGGGCTTGCGGGCGACGACCTTTATATCGGCCATGCCGGTACATACGACATCCTTGATTACAGTTTTGACGCGGATTACGGCGGCACCAACGGCATTATTGCCGACCTGTTCAACGGGGTGGTCAATGACGGCTGGGGTGATCTGGACACTGTGAGCGACATCGACGAGGTTGTTGGTTCGCAACAGGATGATTTCTTCTACGCGAGTTCCGGGGACGTTGCGTTCTATGGTCTTGATGGCAATGACACATTCTTCGGAGACACGGGCAGCAGCCATGTTTGTGGCGGCGAGGATATCGACCTGTTCTCGTTCGAGTACGCCACGATGGGTGTGAAGATCCAGGTTGGTCGCGGTGTGGCCAAATCTGATATCGATCGTGACACATTCGACAGCATCGAGGCATTCATCGGAACCGATTTCGATGATATCTTTGCGGGTACGAACCTTGATGATACCTTTTATGGTCTGGACGGTGCAGATATCATTCGGGCCAAGGGGGGTGCCAACTTTGTAAGTGCGGGTGATGGCGCCGACAGTATCTACTCTGATGCCGGTCAGGACGTCATCTATGGCGGCAATGGAAATGATTTGATTAAAAGCGGCGGGGGTATCGACACCATCTATGCCGGAGCCAATGATGACATCGTGCGTGCCGGTGGCGGCGATGACATCGTTTATGGCGGAACGGGCGAGGACACGCTGTTTGGTAACGGTGGCAAGGATTATATCGACGGTGGCGATCAGAACGACCGGATCGAAGGCGGAAGCGGTGCTGACACGCTGATCGGCGGTGCCGGTGACGACGTTCTCAAAGGCGACAGCGACGGTGATATCCTGTTTGGTGGTATGGGTGACGACCGGCTTTATGGCGGGACCGAACGGGATACCTTCCAGTTCAAGGATCTGGCGACCATGGGCAACGACAAGATCAAGGATTGGGAAGACGGTCTTGATACGATCGACTTCTTTGATCAACTTGCCGACTTCGACGCCGCCTATGCGATTGCCGAAAACCAGGGCGACTTTCATATGAAGTTCGACTTTGGCGGGGGCAATCTGCTGTTGGTCGAGAATTTCCGCAAAGAGAACTTTGACGCGAGCGATGTTGCGTTCAGCGAAGTCGTCAGCCTCTAGAACGATGATTGGATACTGTATGTTCGGGGCGCTCTTTTTAAGGAGTGCCCCGTTCGTTTTCTTGCACGTTGGTGCAATTTGCTCCTAGAGCGATTTCAGGATCTGTCGGGTGTCAGAACAGTCTTTTTCCATCTGGACCAAAAGACCATCGAGGCTGTCGAATTTCATCTCGGGCCGTAAAAAATCGATCAGGGCGACAGAGATCGGGGTGCCGTAAAGGTCACCTTTGAAGTCAAACAGAAATGTTTCGAGGTTTGGCTGGTTTTCACCGAACATCGGGCGTACGCCCAAAGATGCAGCACCATCGTATTGCCCCGCATAGGGCCCGGCCAACACATCGACCGTTACAGCATAAACACCAAAACGGGGCAGGTGCCGTCCACCAACGGACATGTTCGCCGTCGGATACCCTAATGTGCGGCCCCGCTTTTCTCCGTGAATGACCGGCCCTTCAAACCGGTGCCAATGTCCCAGCATCAGGGCCGCCCGCCGCGGATCGCCTGCTGTCAGAGCGGCACGAATGGCTGTTGAAGAGACATTGTCGTCGGTAGCTTCTTTGATCAGGTCTGCAACCGTGACCCCGAAGCCAAGCGCGGCACCGGCTGCTTTCAGGCTTGTGGCGGTGCCACTGCGGCCTTTCCCGTACCTGAAGTCAGCGCCCACTGTCACGTGTGACAAGCCTAGCCCCTCGTGCAGGACATGTTCGCAAAATGCGCTATCGGTCATCTGTCGCAGGGTCTCGTTGAACGGTAACTCGAACAGGATTTCGACGCCCAGTTCTTCCAGTTGATGGCTGCGCGCTGCGGCATCCATCAGACGAAAAGGCGGCGCATCGGGCCGGAATACCTCGCGTGGGTGTGGCTCGAATGTCAAAACGGCAAGCGGGCCGGATTGCACCTCTCGCGCAAGGTCGATCACGGCGCGGTGCCCAAGGTGCACACCATCGAAATTACCTATGGCGGCGCTCGCTCCGCGATAGGCAGGGGGTATCTCCGCAAGGGTTCGAACGATCCGCATGGGGGTGAATTAGCTTTCTGTAGGTCCGAAGGCAAGGGGCGCACCCGACAGGCCGATCTGCTGTGCGCTCCGGTTTCACGGGCACATCTTCCCGACTGAGGGTTCCTGCGGCTGTTATCTTAGAAAGCCCATCGCAAAGGTCGGCGACATGCGAGCGTCGTTCAGAAAGGACGCCAGCAGTTCTGCTTGAGGATGCTCGGCGGTGCCTGTCTCTGACGCGGCAAGTCCACCGGTTATGAAAATCGCGTCCAGCCCTTCGCCGATGGCCCCTTGAACGTCGGTGGCGATGCCGTCGCCGATGCAGATAATCTGGTCCGTGTCGGATCCTCCGATCTCTAACAGGCGCCGGCGGGCAAGGTCATAGATCGGTGGGTGTGGCTTGCCGAAATAAAGGCTTTCACCGCCCATTTCGGTATAAAGCTGTGCCAGGGCGCCGGCGCACCACTCCCTGCTTTCACCACGATCCACAACAAGATCCGGGTTTGCACAGAGCATTTTCAGGCCGCGCGTCTTTGCAAAAAGGAAGTCCGCACGATTGACGGACGGATCAGCATGAGAGTCAAAAGGTCCTGTGCAAACGATCCCGTCTGCTTGATCCAGAGGGACGCGGGAAATCTTGACAGGATCGGTCACCATCGAGAGTGGCTCGAAAAAGCTCGTGTCGTGCGGCTCGCCGATGAAATATACGTTTTCACCGACGGCGCCCTGGAACATTGCCAGACGCGCACTGTCACCCGAGGTCGCGATCGTATCCCATGCGTCGTCGGGCACGCCCATCTTCCGGATCTGTTTTTCCACTGACGTGCGGGGCCGTGGCGCATTGGTCAACAAGACAACTTTGCCGCCCCGTGCCCGAAAAGATTGTAACGCGGAAATAGCCGCAGGATACGCCGTCAAACCGTTGTGCACACAGCCCCACAGATCGACAAAGGCCGCGTCGTATCGTCCGTGAAGGTCTTCCAGATGTTTGATAATCTCGGTCATGTCAGGGCCCTGTTCAAAAGGAAGATGTGATGCGGTTTTTGGCGGTTTTGTTGCGCCGGAACCGGCATGTGCCTGAGATTGAGTATTCTGCTTCGAATTGTGATGCAATGCGCAGGCAGGCAAAACATCCGTCTGCTGCTGGCGCGCGTTTACCTTTAAACATGCCTTAACTCAGATACCTTACATTTGAGACAAGTATGACGCTTGCGTGCCACCGGACGGCGCAAGAGGATTGTGTTGAAAAAAGGTTGATATCATGAGCGTTGACAGTCGGGCAGGTGACTACCTCGGGTTTTTACTGTCGCGTGGGATGGTCACTCATGTCCTACATTCAAAAAGCCGCAGCGCGTTGGAAATTGTTGAAAAATGTTGTGATGCAGGGGTTGGCTTTGCTGTTCCGCTGAACGACCACTGGGTTGCTGCGGCGTGTCCGGACGGTGTGCCGGTGACCCTTTTGTATGCCGATATCGAAGTGTCTGTTGCCGGAAAAGATGCGCGTCTTCCCGATCTGGGTGCCGAGGTTGATGCGACCACGCGTGCTTTGCTGTCTATCGATAGCCGCCTTGATGCTCTTGCCTTAGCCCAGCATGATGGTGACATCGTACGCGACCGGATCGAAGGGATCGAGTTCGCGCTTGCCGAGTTGGCCCGGACCCCTAAAGAGGAAAGTCTGTCCGAGGATATTTGCGAGCGGCTTGAGCGGCTTTCGGACAGGATGGAACGATTGGAGCGAACAGTACCAGCGGAGGACGTGGACGATGTTCTTTCACATTTTGGTGCGCTGGAGGATCTGCTGACCGAAGTGCTGGGGGCGAATGTCGTGAAGGTTCCGGATATATTGGACATGCAATCCAGCCTTGCCGAGCTCGCGGAGCGTCCGGCACCGGTTGTCGATTTAACCGCTCAGCGAAAAAGTTTTGCACGTTTTAACACCTCGGCCGCCAAAGTCGTAAAGCGGCTTGATGTTATAACCGGGCGGTTGGAGCAGCTTGCGCACGGCGGGGTGTCTGCGCAAGATGTCGCGACCCTTCTTGAACTGGCGACGCAATCACGCTCGAGCCTCAGCCAGCTGACCGAAAAAACCGGTTTTTCCATGAGTGAGCATTCCCGGATCGAAGCTCTTTTGCAAGAGTTCCAGAAAAGAATTGCAACGATGCTTGCCGAGGCGTCAAAAAACGTGGCCCCTACAGTTTCGATGCAACCTGCGGGTGATGGACTGACTGCATTGGCGACAGCGATTTCCCGGCTTTCGGATCGGCCACTGGGTGGGGCCGCAGGAGGTGGCATTGACGCCACGGCGAATTTGCTTGAGCAGATGCAAGCTCTTGCAGTAACCCAGCAAGGCTTGAGGGAAGACTTTTCGGTATTGTCGTCGCTACTGTCACCGCCCGGGCTATCGGATGGTCAGGCAGAGTTTCTTCAGGATATGCGGTATGCTTTGGCCGAATTTCTTGCTGCACAAAGTCGCCAGAATGCTTTGGACGCTCCTCCTGCTATCAATGCGGCGTGATGCCTTGTGTGCGGGACTGATCGCAAAAGGCCCGCACGAGAAACAGTTTGTAAAGTCGGCAGCCTTGGGCTCATCAGGCACTTGGGACATGCAAAGTTGCAGGTTGCCCGAGTGAATCCCTGATCCGTCTGTGTGTCCCAAGTGCACAAGTTGTGTGTGAAGTCAGATCGTCTTGCCCAAAGGTCCTAGATCGAGTGCCAGATCTTCAGGTCGCAGGCCAAAACGGGCGGCAAGTTGGTGAATTGCTTGCTCTGCACGCATAAGCGTGGTGCCAAGCCGCTCTTCCTGATCTGCATTCAATAAACCGCCTTCCATCTGGCGAATGGCCTGCAACTCCATCAATTGCCGCAAAAACTCCATAAGTCCCAACACAAGCCGTGCCAGATCTTGTTCTACTGTTTCTGGATTGATGTTCACACGACCGCTGGCATCCGCAGCCTGACCGATGAATTGGTTCAGATCGTCTTTCGAAAGGTTGAGGCTGATGGTGTCAGTCATCCTGCTGCCCCGGTGCCGCGACGAAACTGAACGCCGGCCATGGGCCTGAAACGACCAGCGAGGCTGCGTCTGAGAGAGAGAACGCGGTGACATTTTCCTGGAGCCTGGCCTCGAAAGCGGCGATTTGCGTACGCCTTACCAGCAGATCGAGCCTGTTTCCCTTTGGTGTGCCGAACTGCTTTGCCAAGATGTAGGGCACGCCTTTTGAGAGGCTTTGCAAGATCAAACGCGCTGTCTTTTGGTGCTCTGTCCGGCGGAATTGGCGTGATTGGCGCGCGCGCAGCCAGCTTTGACCACCTTCTTCTGGCAGGTGTGACGCACAATGATCCGCAGGTGCGAGGGCCAGGTTCAGATCAAGGCTGAACTGCCCTGCGTCCTGCACGTTTCGGATTTGAGCATGGATATCGTCATGATAGTCCACGGCCAGCGTGTGTGCGTGTTGTGCAGAAAGTACTTGATGTGCGGCAATCGGAAATATCGCGCCACAAAGTTTGTGACATTGCACAAGCGCCGCCAAACGGTCTTTGGGATTGGGGTGCTGGTCATGCTGCGTTTCAATGACGGCGATTTTCCCATGAGGCCGAAGGGTGAAGGCCTCAGGAACAATGGCATCGTGTTGAGCCCAACCAATTGCAATAATTGTCATTTTGTCTTTTCCTTCGACATCTTTCCGGGAGAGGCGAGCACAAGATCCACACCAAGAAAGACGAGATCGATATCCGCAACTGTGAGCCAGATTTCCCCGCGGATGACGACTCCATGATCAAGGAGCCCGTCGACAAGGTCCACAAGCCGCCCGTCACTGCTGGTCATCACGTCCTGTGGCGTTGCCATATGAAGGTCCAGACTCATGTTATGCTCCGGTCGCAAGGCCGTCGAGCACCTCGATGCTGGCGTAGCTGTACGGAGGCCAAGGCCCTGTCATGTGCAGGTCAAGCCCGAGATCGCGGGCTTCAACATAAAGCTGTGCACTTTCGGAAACGAGTGCGGTTATGTTGGCCGTCGGAACGAGTAGGGTAAGGTCGACAAGCCGGTCAGGGCGCAGGGTTTCGGCTGCCAAAATGGAGCTGACATGACCCCCAATTCGTGTTGCAAGGGCTTTTGCAAAAGTATGACGCCTCTCGGATATTGTTTTGCGATTGTTCCGGGTGGTCATTCGGCGGGTTAGAAAATCGCGCCCTGAAGCCGGTGCCACGGCGTCTTCATGTTTCGAATGTTGCTGCGCGGCGGGAACAAGTCGCAATGCGAACTCCTTGCTATCGGACAGGCGCCTGATCATCGTTAGATGTTGTACGGCGTCGGATGCGACATGGCTAACGACTGCCGCATCCGAGGAAAATGCGGCCCCGAACCGGATCGGCAAGACGTCACCTGCCTCGCAATACTTCACGAGGATTTCGTTGTGAAAAAGGGCTGCCTGCGCAGTTTGATCTTCTGAAAGTTCCGAGGTTTCCGGCGGAAGGGTCGTATCGCTTACGATTGCCTGAAGCGTTTCCATAGCAATCAAACGATGTGCGGGTGCGTCGGTTCGAAGGGCGTCGCCGGAGACGATCAACCCGTGCAGGACTACAGTATTCATGCAACCTGTCTTTCGATATCTTCGGTGACTGCTGCCTGTCCCTCGGACCATTCGCGCAGCAACAGAAGTTCGCCGGTATCAATGTTGCCGGCACGCCGCGCTGCCTCGATAATATGTGCGGCATTCCTTATTTCGTGCAAATTTGCGTCGTTATTTGCAGCCTTTTGCCGTTGCTGTTTCAAAAGACGATGCCGGATGCGGCGGACGTCTTCGACACCATCCCAATCTTGCAGATCCAGCACAGCCAACGCGTCGTCCAGTGTTTTCCAAGAGATACGATCGAGCGAGAGAGAGGTGAACGACCCTGCTGGTGCCGGACCGATCTGACGTATGCGGAAGCCGTCAGTCCAGATCGCATCAATCGCTTCGATGGCCTGATCCAACGCGAACTGATCGTTTTGCGTTGTCAGAACAACCATGTTCCACAAAACGCCATTGTCATGAGGCAGGCCGATCATGTCCTCGCAGGCCGTTTGGAGCAGTGTTGAAATTTGGGTGTTCAGTCGGTCACGCATCTTTGAAACCGCGGCCTCGATAGATTTCACACTTGTTGGGCCATTTTCGAACAATGGTGCGATCTCTGGCGCTGTCCGGAAGTGTTCAAGTATTTTGTCCACCTGCCATTCTATCGTAATCTGATATTGGATACGCTGCTCCATGCGTTGCGACAGGCGTTCCAGCATGGGGCTGTTGGTACGCAACAGCGTGACGGCCTCTTGGGGATCAAGAAGGATGTCGGGAAGAGCAGGTAGAACAGTGCCGCTGCTCATAAGGGTTTCAAGATAAAGTTGACGTTGCCCTGCGGCGCGCAGACGTGTGTGCCGGCTTTGAGGGAGTTTCAACAATCTGCGCGGGATGCGTCGCAAAACTGCGGTAAAATCATCGTTCTGGATGAATTCGACGTCTTCGATTGCAAGGGCTTTGGGGCGACCGGGCAAAATGGCGATCAACTCATGGGACGGCATGCTCAGGCTCCTGCTTGTGAAATGAAATCGGCGTGCCCTGCGGCTTCGCTAAGGGCTTTTACGGAAAGGGCGTGTTCGAAATCTGCCATGGTGATGCAGGCAGGCCGCAATGCGGTGTCGATTGTGTCGTGCATGGCGCGCCGCAATGCGGAGCGTGCGGCATTGTTGACGACAGCCGCCAATGTGGCACCCGAAGCCTTCTGTGTTTGTTTGGCAATAATGTTCAACTCAACAGTTTGATCCAGTGGCAGATCGCGCGAATGAACGCGCAGAATTGCGGTGCGGGCGTCCAGATCGGGTAAGCCGATGGGTATAATCAGGTCAAACCGGCCCGGTCTTGTGAGCGCCGGATCAACAGCAGCGGCGCGGTTGGTTGCGCCCAGAACGACAGTGTTTTCGTTTGCGACCAGCCCGTCCATTTCTGTGAGGAGCTGGGCAACAATCCTGTCGAGGACGGCGTCCTTTCCATTCCGGCGCGGTGCAAGCGCGTCCAGTTCGTCAAAAAATATAACGGTTGGTGCCGCTTGCCGCGCCTTTGTGAAAATCTCTGAAACGGCCCGTTCCGCATCGCCCAGAAATTGCGACATGATTTGTGTCGGGCGAACGGCAATGAAGTTCATCCCGCTTTCATGAGCCAAGGCGCGCGCCAACAACGTTTTGCCGCTGCCGGGAGGGCCAGAGAGCAAAATCCCCCGCGAAGGTGCAATTCGCAGGGCTGCAAACGCCGTTTTATGTGCAAGGGGCCAGATGACTGCCTCGGTGAGGGCTTGCTTTTCGGCTTCCAGCCCGCCGATGTCCGACCAGCGAATTGTGGGGGATTCAACATGGGTGGCGCGCAGGGCGCTCGGGCCTGTGACCTTGATGCCATGCTCAAGGTCACAATGTCGGATGACCAGGTTTTTGACCAGAACGCGATCCTCGCCGCCGGCTTCGGAGACTGTACGCGCAAGGGCTGCCAGAGCGGCCTCGCGGGCAACCGCCGCCAGATCTGCGCCGACATATCCATGACTGGTTTCGGCAATATCGGCCAGATTAACGTCCGTTGCCAGTGGTGCCTTGCGCAGGTGGATCGCCAAAATCTCCGTTCTTCCGGCGGTGTCGGGGGGGCTGAACCCGATTTCGCGATCAAACCGGCCGGGACGTCGCAGCGCAGGATCAAGCGCATCAGGCAGGTTTGTTGCCGCCATAACGACAATTCTACCGCGTTCCGACAAACCATCCATGAGCGTTAACAGTTGGGCCACGATACGCCGTTCGACCTGTTTTTCTCCGGATAATCCCTCGCGTTTGGGGGCGATTGCATCGATCTCGTCAATGAAAATAATCGCAGGGCTCTGCTTGGAGGCGGCCTCGAACACCTTGCGTAATGCAGCTTCGCTATCTCCGTAATGCTTCGAGACGATTTCGGGACCGTTGATCTGAAAAAATGCAGCCGATGTGCGCGCGGCAATGGTGCGCGCCAACAAGGTTTTACCCGAGCCTGGCGGACCGGTGAAAAGCACTCCGCGTGGTGGCGATATCCCAAGGCGTTCAAACAGATCGGGGCGCAGAAGGGGGGTGGCGACCATTTCGTGCACCCGTTCGATCTGCGACGAGAGCCCGCCGATCTCTTGGTAATCCTGAGCAATTCCCGCGCTTGAAGCCAATGATATCACGGTATTCTCGGTGAAAAATCCGGCTGAGCCCGCATCCACGGACACCACAGAGAAACGGGCGCGTCGCCCCATGGGCATCACAACTTCGGTTTCATCTCCCTCGGTAAGCGGCAGGTCGAAAAGGCTCTCTGACAAGTCGGCGTGGTCAACCGGATCAGGACCCTCTGACTTGATGATGATAGACTTCAACGGTCCCAGTGGCACGGGGCGCAGCCGTGCGCGGGTTCCTATGGCCCCGCCAGCATTGGCCAAAAGGTAGGCATCAACCTCGATGGATGTGCTGTCTCGCGGGCCGGGTACGACGCGGGCATGTGTGACTTTCGACACCTCGATCGCGACCGTATCTCCGGGGCGCAACCCCATCGCGATCAAGTCAGCCATTGGAACGCGTGCCAAAGCCCGACCCGTGTCAGCTGATTTTGACAAAGCGAGTGGCAAGTGGATCTCTGTGCTCATGCCATGGCTTTCAGGCGGATCAGCAGGGCTGTCTCTGCCTCGTCATAATCGTCTTCTGAAATCTCGCCAGCCAGAAGACCTCTCTCGAGCTCCTGCAAGGCGCGCTTGATCATGGCAGGATTGTTGAATTCTTCGGCGGCTGCGCCGTGAATTTTCTGTGTGAGCCATAGCGCACCATCCATTGGCCCTTTGACCGGAAGAAGCAGAAGAGTTTTGAGGATACCCATCAGGCGACCTCCTCGTGCTCTGGGGACGAAAGGGATAACTCGACAAAATGATACATCGGGACAGGGCCAAGCAGGCGGATTGTCGCTTCGGCTCCCGGTGCGAAGCCGCTGGCTTGTGCTGTATCCTCAAGCGCTTGGGTGAAAGCTTGTTGATTTTCCTGACGCACAAGGAACTCTGCGCGCAGTGTTTCGATATCTTCTTCGGGGGCGCGCAAGACATGCGACAGGCAATGCGGCAGCAATGCTGCGATCATCTTCTTTTGTGCCTCTCCGCGCCGTCGATCAAGAATGTCAGCCAACTCGCGTCCAAAATCGGCTCGTGCAAAATGTGCCCCGTGACGGGCCCCCATCAATTTGTCCCGTGCAGCCTTCAGGGAGGCCGACCCGTCGAGGGTTGCATCAATGGCCACTTGTCTGGGGTAGGTAACCCGTACGCTCAGTTCGACATTGCCACGAATACGATCGAATTGAGTGGTGATCTGATCTGCCTTGGCCTTCATCAGCTGGCTGACCTCGTCGAGATCACGCACCAGCATTCCAAAGCGCATGGGCAAGACAGAGCCGGTCTCCATCAGGGCCTCGATAACGCGCGTGTGCGCCAGAAGATTGCGCCGCTTCGGCAGGATTTCACTGCCGTCGTGTGTGCTCCAGACAAGTAGCCCTTCGTCAAAAGAGGTCGCCTGGACCGGCCCGGTGACGCCCGTCAACTCAAGCGGGATGTGGTTTTTTGATGAGGTGTCGGTTTCGATCAAGCCATAAAGATAGATCATGTGTCGCTGTCCTTTTGTGTCTTGATCTCCAGAATGCCATTGTGAAGCGAGACGCCGAGGTCAGCGACGCCAACACCCTCTGGCAAGGGGACACTCGCTTGGTAATGCCGCCGTCCGGTTGTTTGTATCGTAAGCATGCCGGCATCGTCCTGTGATAGGGTCAGGTCATCGGTGCCAATGCCCGGCATATCCGCCGTCAACATCCACTCGCCGTCGTGCTCAAAGACATCTACGGACAGCGGGGTCACCTCTTTGGTCTTTGGCGGAGGGGATGCCGTTTGTTGCCTTGCACGGTTCGGATTTACGGGGCGGGGTGTGCGGGTGGTGTCCGATGTTGCATCCAATCCACCCATGCGCACCCGAAATCCGGCTTGAGCGCGAAGGGGACTGTTTTTGCTGCCAAAAACGGAATCTTGCTGTGCTCCAGCACCGGATTTCCCGTCGTTGATCCGGTCTGTAATCTCCTCGATTGCCTCCGAGATCACCTCGAAGAGGTTTTCGAAGTTTTTTCCTATGTTTTT
>JBLHUT010000056.1:0-14360 GCA_047629975.1 Paracoccaceae bacterium | reverse complement strand
TTTGGTGATCGCGTCATTTTCGGTTGTTGCGACAACGGTTTCAAGTACCTCGATGGTAAGCCGCTCGGGTTGGATATCAAAGCGGTCCAACTCCCATTTCAGTTTGTCCACAAGCTTGGGGTTGCGCAATTCGGTACTTGAGAAGTTTACGCCAACACTCCCGACGTCATATCCCGCCCTGTCCCAACTGCGCAGGGCCGCGAGGCCGTGAAACAGCATTACCTCTCCGAGGCGGCTCATCATTCCGGCCGTTTCGACGGATTCAAGGAAATCCATCGGTGGGATCATGCCGCGTGTCGGGTGTTTCCAGCGGGCCAGAGCCTCGAAGCCGCTGATCCGTCCGGTGTCTGTACAAATCTGGGGTTGGAACCACGGAACGATCTGCCCCAATTCAAAGGCACCGGGCACTTCGCTGATAAGATCATGCCGTGCCGCGACAATTTTAGCCATCTCGTCGGAATGAATGCGTAAGGCGTTGCCACCGTGGCGGCGGGCCTCTTCAAGTGCAACCTCGGCGCCTTGCAAAAGCGAGAATGCGGTGCACTCCTTAAGGCGCCGTGCAAGGCACATGCCAACAGAGGCCGTCACGTATATTGTGCTTGTGTCGATGGTAAAGGGCTCGGCAAGCTCGCGGTGCAACCGCTCGCTGAGTTGCAAGGCAATTTCCATATCCAGTTGCCGGTTCTGGGTCAGCATGATCGCGAATCTGTGGCCGCCAAGGTGAGCCACGACATCGGTTTCGCGAACCATCAGTTCCATGCGGTCGGCGGCACGGCGCAAAATCCGCTCCGATGCAGCGATGCCGAACCTTTGCACCAGTGCCGGATACTCATCCAGTTCAACAGCCAGTACCAGTGTGGCGTCTGACTGTAGCCTGCCGTTGTTCAAGGCGTCGCCGATCTTACCCAGAAACGGATCGCGCCCCTCCAATCCGCTTACAGGGTCCTTGAGCGCGCTTCGCGGGCTTGGGGCGGCTGTTAACCCGCTGGTTAGCGTAATCGCGGGCAGGGCCAGTGCCGCGATCCACAATACCCCTTCAATGCCAAACCACATCGCGCCTAGCACCATGGCCGGTGCAAAGGTAAGCATAACGGGCTGAAACAACAAATGTGCGCAATGGCGGCGCATTTTGCGAAGATGCTTTGAGGCCTCAGTCATACATTTGCGTCCTTGATCCACGATACGATTCTTGGTCCGTGGATTAATTCGTAAGGGGCGCGCCTAAGCAGCAGGTTAATGGGGTCAAAGTTTTTTGATAAAATCGCGCCTAGTTACCGGAGGTGGCACGGGTCAGTCCGGCAAAATCAAAAAGCGACGGATCAAGCAAATGAGACGGCCTTGCGTTTGTCAGTGCCCGGAACATGATCTGTCGGCGACCGGGGCTGTTGGCCTCCCATCCATCAAGGATCTGTTTGACCTGCTGTCGCTGAAGCCCGTCTTGCGAGCCACACAGGTCGCACGGAATGATCGGGTATCCCATGGCTGTCGAAAACTTCTCGCAATCGACCTCGGCAACATGGGCGAGGGGGCGATATACGAACAGATCCCCGTCTTCATTCAATAGTTTGGGGGGCATGGTCGCAAGCCGTCCGCCATGGAAAAGGTTCATGAAAAACGTCTCGAGGATGTCATCGCGGTGATGCCCGAGAACCACCGCCGAACAGCCTTCCTCGCGGGCGATGCGATACAGGTTACCGCGCCGCAAACGCGAGCATAAGGCGCAAAACGTCCGTCCCTGCGGGATTTTATCCATCACGATGGAATAAGTGTCCCGATACTCGATCCGGTGGGGCACCCCCATTTTCTCAAGGAACGCCGGCAGCACGGTGGCCGGAAAGCCCGGTTGCCCCTGATCCAGATTACACGCCAGAATATCGACAGGCAGCAGGCCGCGCCATTTGAGTTCATGAAGAACGGCCAACAACGTATAGCTGTCCTTGCCACCTGACAAACATACCAGCCATCGGGCGTCACGTTCGATCATGCCGTAATGTTCGATCGCCTCACGGGTTTGGCGCACGATTCGTTTGCGGAGTTTTTTGAACTCCGTGGTCGAGGGGGCACCGTAAAACAGCGGGTGGATATCGTCGGGTTTATCAAGCATTTTTTGCCTATGCCAAATCGGGACCGGAGAGGAAAGAGGGATCGTGCTGTGGTTTTTCACACAACACCCCTGATGCGCGTGTCACTTTGCATGCCCGAAGCGCTGGATAATCTGTTTGCCAAGCGCCATCTGGTGGACCTGATCGGGGCCGTCTGCCTGACGGCACCATCTGGCATAGTTAAAGCCCTCGGCCATGAAGTAATCTTCGGTCAAGCCACCGGCGCCGTGGATCTGCATGCAGCGGTCGATGATCGTTTGTACCATAACGGGCACGCTGATCTTTGTGGCAGCGATCATGTCCCGTGCGGCCTGTGCGCCGACCTCGTCCATGCGTTGTGCTGTTTTAAGAACAAGAAGCCGGGCCATTTCAATCTCTGCAAACGACTTGGCGATATCTTCGCGTACGGATTGGTTGCGCTCCAGCGGTATGCCGAAGGTGGTGCGTTGGGTCACGCGCTTGCACGCCTGTTCAAGCGATCGCTGGGCGATACCTACAAGACGCATGCAGTGGTGCATACGGCCCGGCCCCAGCCGGCCCTGTGCGATTTCGAATCCGCGCCCCTCGCCAAGTAATACATTTGCGACCGGTACGCGCACATCCTCGAACAAGATCTCGGCATGGCCGATGGGGGCATCGTCGTATCCCAGTGTGGTCAGGGGGCGGATAATCCTGAGGCCGGGCGTATCTTTTGGCACCAGTACCTGTGTCTGCTGTTTGTGGCGGTTTGGGTTGTCGGGGTCGGATTTGCCCATCACGATGAAAATCTTGCTGCGCTCGTTCATGGCGCCGGTGATAAACCATTTCCGGCCGTTCAGGACCCATTGGTCGCTCTCGCGCATGATGCTGAGTTCGATGTTGGTGGCGTCACTTGAGGCCACCTGTGGCTCTGTCATGGCGTAGCACGACCGGATGTCGCCGTTCAGCAGTGGCTTTAGCCAAACGTCCTGCTGGGCCTTGGTGGCATAGTTCATGAACACTTCCATGTTGCCGGTGTCCGGGGCGTTGCAATTAAACACCTCCGGACACCAAAGCACGCGCCCCATCATTTCGGCCAGCGGCGCGTAGTCATAATTCGACAGGCCGCCGTGGTCGCAAAACGCCGCGTGCTCTGGGGGGACAAACAAATTCCAAAGACCGGCGGCCTTTGCCAACCCCTTCAACTCGTCGATGACCGGCAAAGGCGCAAAGCGGTTCGTGGCGGCGTGAAGTTCGGCGGCATACCGGGCCTCGTTGGGATAGATATGACTGTCCATAAACGTGCTCAACCGTTCGAGAAAATCAACGGACTTGTCTGAATGCTGCATTTGCATGGCTGCGCTTATCCCTTACTGCGGTGGACCGTTGCTCGTGTTCTGTTCGCTGAAAAGCTCTGACGAACGGATTTTACAACGCATGCTCCGGTGGTCGAGGGGAACTGTCGCCCAACCGTCACGAAATGTCACGCACTGCGCCGCAATACGCCCGATCAAAGAGGAAACGGGGTGCCTTGAATGTGTCAGCGACGCCCCTGACGGGCCAACACCCGAGCACCGTTTGTCACGGAACGCTGAAGGGATGGCAAAATTCCTGCCCAAAAAGCGCAAGACCTGTTTTGCGTCATGCGCGACACATCAGTCTTTCAGGGTTCAATAATTCGGCGTCATCGTCGCATGCAGATTAAAAACTGTGCGCCGCCGGCTTTGTCTACACATTCCTGCCTGAAAAACTTCTTGGCTCTTCACGATCCGTTCATTTTCACGAAACCGTTCCTGAAGAGCCAAGGGGGCAACGTGGAACTCCGTTTTTTCGAAATTTACAGAAACTCCGAATATCTGTGGTTCCTGTTCGAAGGTGCCTGCGTGAGTGCGGGTATTACGATGGTTTCAGGGAGCCTGGGGTTCCTACTTGCGCTTGTTCTATCGGGCTTGCGGTATTTCAGAACTCCTGTGTTGTCGCAAATAAGTACGGGTTATGTAGAATTCATTCGTAACACGCCGTTAATTGTTCAGCTGTTCTTTGTCGCGTTCGGGCTTCCCATGCTGCTTGGGTATCAATGGCCATTCTGGGCACATGCGCTGCTTGGATTGACACTGAATTTCTCGGCCTATTTCTCGGAAATCCTGAGGGCCGGTTTCAATACCGTGGACACAGGACAAAAAGAAGCCGCCAGTGCGCTGGGCATTCCCAAGGTAATTGTTTTTCTCAAGGTCGTGATGCCTCAATCGGTCGCACGGATGTTTCCCTCGATCAACAGCCAGTTCATTTTCCTGTTTCTGACAACCGGTGTGATATCCGAAATCGGCGTACGGGACCTGACGCAAGCAGGTTTGTTTATCGACAGTCGCACCTTTCGGTCCTTCGAGGTTTTCATAACGCTTACCGGCATCTACATCGTTCTTTCGCTTGGATTTAAGGTTGGCTTGTCCTTGTTGCAGCGCGCCGTGTTCAAATGGCAGTTCCTGCGATGAAAGAACTTTTTATCTCCCTTCTTGGCAAACCCGAAGGCATCGTGGTGTATCAGTTGCTGGATGCCACGCAATTCACGATCTATCTGTCGCTTATCGCCTTTCTCGGAGGCGGGGTGCTGGGTGGGATTATTGCCTTGGTTCGGATCGCCCCCAACAGGATCGGGCGCCGGCTTGCGCTTGCGTATATCTGGCTGTTCCAGTCGACGCCGCTTTTGATGCTGCTGTTCCTGACCGGACTTGGCGTGCCGAAACTGCTGGGGATCAATGTGGACCCGTGGACGGCCGCGGGCCTGTCGCTGACGCTTTATTCAAGTGCATATCTGTCTGATGTCTGGCGCGGGGCGATCGAAAGCCTGCCGGGCGGGCAATGGGAGGGCAGCTCGGCGTTGGGGTTGCGGTTTCTTCCCACGCTGCGGCTGGTTATTCTTCCGCAAGCAGTACGGGTGGCGCTTGCGCCGACGGTCGGCTTTATGGTGCAGATCATCAAGGGCACGTCTTTGGCGTATATCATCGGGTTTACCGACCTGATGGCCATTGGCAAACGCTGGGCGAACGCCCCCGTCGAGGGCACCGAACCATTCATCATTTTTCCGCTAATGGCGCTGATCTACTTTTGCCTGTGCTTTCCATTGTCGTTGATGGCACGGCGACTTGAAAAACGCTTTGGCTCTTACAAGAAAACCCCCTTGGCCGATGCTGGCTGAACTTGAAAAGGAGACGTTCATGAAACTGTTCAAAGGAATTGCTGCGGCACTGGTTATGGCTGTTGCCACACCCGCGGCGGCGGATTTATCCGAAATACTGGCTTCGGGCACCGTAAAAATTGGTGTGCCAGAGAATTTCCCGCCGTTCGGGTCGCTGGGGGCCGAGGGTGAATATGTCGGCTATGATGTCGATGTGGCCAAACTGCTTGCCGAGAACCTTGGCGTAGAGTTGGAACTGGTACCGGTGACATCAAAACAGCGAATCCCGTTTCTTGAGACAGACAAAGTCGATCTTGTGGTCTCTTCGATGGGTGCAAACCCTGATCGCGCCAAGTCGATCTGGTTCTCGGCCGCTTATGCGCCGTTCTATTCCGGTGCGTTTGCTACGGCGGATGTGACCGTGACCAGCTTTGCCGATCTGGCCTCGCTGAAGGTCGGGTTGACGGGGGGCACGCTCGAAGATCTGGAAGTTACGGCAAAAGCTCCCGCAGGAACGGATATCATCCGTTTCGGTGACAATGCGGCGACCCTTGCGGCCTATACCTCGGGTCAGATCGATGTGCTTGTGACGGGGAACACGGTCGCCGCGACGCTGTCTGCGAATGACCCCGAACTGGGGCTTGAGACCAAGTTGATCATCAAGGAATCGCCGGCGTTCATGGGGATCAAGAAGGGCAATTTCGATCTGCTGCAGTGGACGAATGTCTTTATCATGCACAAGAAATTGGGTGGCGATCTCAACACGATCTCCGAGCGGTGGTTGGGCCAGCCGCTTCCTGATCTGCCGACATTCTGATTGAAATTAGGCTACCGGCCGCTTTGAGTGTGGAGCGGCCGGTAGCGTGGTGCACCCGGGGCATCATAAGGTTATCAGCGGTAATAACTGAGCGAAAACAGCTCGACCGGTCTGTCCAAATGGATATTGAGTAGCCTGAAATCCGGATCAATCCCGCCATCGATACCATAAATTGCGATCAGATCGTGCGTCAGATGCAGGTATAAGGGCACAGCGTGTCCAAAAGGTTTGAGAGGGGCGCAAAACAGCGACACCATGCAGGAGAATTTATTCTACTTGGGGAATGTCGGTTTAACAGGGCATGATGTACTTACCATAATCATAAAGGGAGACGGTCTAATGTTTACTTTTTCCGGAATGGCGACCCTGTCGGTTGCTCTTCGTGCCGCTTGTATTGCGGTTGTATCGGCTACCTGCAGCCTCGGGTATTCCGCAACCTCCGCCGAAGCGGGGACCTATGTGTATACCGGCAACACATATCTCACTTTCGATAAGCGTGAGCAGAATGGCGGGCAGCTTCCCGGTGATCTGAGCAGCATTCCGGGCACCTTTACCACGGCCATGAGTATTAACGGAAGTTTCACCGTAACCGGCGCATTGAGTGCCAATCTGTCCGCGTTCGATATCTCGGGCTTGGTGGATAGTTTCAGCTTCAGCAACGGGCGCGCGACGCTCACTGATGCGGAGTCAGCGATTTCGACATTCCAAGTGTCGACTGACGGTGCGGGTGCGATCAGTGAATGGAGTATTATGGTCACCAACATTATCACTCCGCTCTCAAACGGAGAGATCGGCGATCGTATCATCACAAGAACAGATTCCGCTATGGATCAGGGGCTTAAATTCCTGTGCCTGGAAGAACCCTGTGCGGCGGTCAGCTCGGCCCTTGGGGATAACGAAACCGGCGTAACCAATAGCAACCCCGGAACCTGGGCGCAGGCCGCGGTCGTGCCGGTCCCGCTGTCGGGGGTGTTGCTTGCTTCGGGGCTGTTGGGTTTCGGGTTTTTCCGCCGCCGGACTGTGCACAAAGCCAGCTAGAGGGCGTTTGGGTCGCAAGACGGATGTGCGGGGCGGCGGCCGGTTCGGACTATCGCCGCCCTCGGAAACTATCTGCCACAGTTTTGTGGGCCCAGGCGTCTTAGGCCAGCCATTTTTCTGCTTGCTCCACTTCGTGGAAGGCAAAGGTCTGAAGAGTACGGTGCGATCGCCGACCGGCGTGCGTCGGGTAAACCCTTTGCGGGTGCGCAAGCCCTACCCGCATGAAGTCTCTACTGAAAATGCCAATGGACAAAATATCGGTCTAGGGTCAAAAGTCTACCGTTGAGGGATCACGGCCGGCTCAAGGACGGGCAGCGCGCCGGGCACGACAGGCAAGGAGACTGACGATGGATTTCACCAGTGCAGGCATCACGCCATGACCGCGGCGCGTTCCGGGGCAAAGGGGTTGCGCGTTATCCTCGTTGTGGGGGACCAGCTTTCGCCTGATTTGTCGTCGTTGCGGGCGGGCGACCCGGCCACCGACGTCGTGCTGATCGCCGAAGTCGCCGAAGAGGCAGGCTATGTTCCGCACCACAAGAAAAAGATCGCTTTTGTGTTCTCGGCCATGCGCCACCACGCCCAAGCGCTTGTGCAGGCGGGTTGGCAGGTGCGTTATGTCCGGCTGGATGATCCCGACAACACCGGCAGCATTGCAGGCGAGGTCGCGCGCGCGGTGCGTGAGTTGTCGGCAGACAAGGTGCTGGTGACCGAAACGGGCGAATACCGGCTGAACACCGCGTTGACGGACTGGGCCGGCCAAAGCGGTGTTGTGCTGGATATGCTTGCTGATGACAGGTTCATTTGCTCGCATCAGGAATTCAACGATTGGGCAAAGGGCCGCAAACAGCTCAGGATGGAGTATTTTTACCGCGAAATGCGCCGCAAGACGGGGCTGTTGATGGCGGGGGATGCCCCGGAGGGCGGGAAATGGAATTTTGACGCCGAGAACCGGAAACCGGCCAAGGGTGGGCTTTTTATGCCCACTCCGACGAGGGTGACACCCGATGCGACGACCAACGATGTTCTGACACTGGTCGACACGACCTTTGCCGGTAACTTCGGCATCTTGCGCCCGTTTTGGTTTGCGGTGACCGGGGCAGATGCGCACATCGCGCTGGAACATTTCGTAACCGAGGCGTTGCCACATTTCGGCGATTATCAGGATGCGATGCTGGAGGGGGAGCCATTTCTGTACCACTCTGTGTTGGCGCAGTACATCAATGCCGGGCTGCTTGATCCGCTTGCGGTGTGCCGCCGTGTCGAGCGGGCCTATTACGAGGGACACGCGCCGTTGAATGCCGTCGAGGGATACATCCGGCAAATAATCGGCTGGCGTGAATACATGCGCGGGATCTACTGGATGAAGATGCCGGGCTACACGTCAGAGAATTTTTTCGGGGCGGACCGTCCGCTTCCTGAATTTTACTGGACCGGCGACACCGGCATGGCCTGCATGGCGGCCGCGATCGGGCAGACGCAGCAAGAGGCCTATGCCCACCATATCCAAAGATTGATGGTAACCGGCAATTTCGCGATGCTTGCGGGGGTTGATCCGCACGCGGTGCATGAATGGTACCTTGCGGTTTATGCCGATGCCTATGAATGGGTCGAGGCCCCGAATGTCATCGGGATGAGCCAGTTTGCCGATGGCGGGCTGCTTGGCTCCAAGCCCTACGCCGCAAGTGGCAATTACATTCACAAGATGTCGGATCATTGCGCAACGTGCCGGTATGATGTGAAGAAAAAAACCGGCGAGGGCGCGTGCCCTTTCAATCCGCTTTATTGGGATTTTCTGATACGCAATCGCGACAAACTGCGCGGCAACCCCCGCCTTGGCCAAGTCTACAGGACGTGGGATAAAATGGCCGAAGACAAAAAAGTGGCCTATCTGGAGAGCGCAAAGGCCGTGCTGGACAGCCTTTAGGCCGGATGCGCCGCGCGGCCAGTCAGAACGGGAGGCTCAACTGGCGTGGCTCTTGTTTGGCCGCGTCTCGGCCTCTGTTTTTGATGCCGCTTTTCCGGCTGCCATGTTTGGTCTGGATCTCGGCGGCTCCGGTCCGGAAGCTGTGCGTGCTGCGAATGGCCCAGACTTTCTCGCGGGCATGACGGGCGGCTGACATGTGGTCCACCAGAGGTACAGGATACCGCTTGCCCAACACGGCGCCTGCGTTTTCGGCTTTCCACGGTTCTTGCAAGAACTGATCCGGGATTTCTGCCAACTCCGGCAGCCAGAAACGGGTAAAGGCCCCTGTCGGATCCTGATCATATCCTTGCTTTACGGGGTTGTAGATTCTGATCGTGTTGATGCCAGTCGTGCCCGATTGCATTTGAACCTGACTCCAGTGGATGCCGGGTTCGTAATCGGTAAACAGCCGCGCCAACTCCAACCCCGGAGCGCGCCAGTCGAGCCACAGGTGATAGCTGGCCGTTGCCATGACCATCGCCCGCATCCGGAAATTCAACCAACCTGTCGCCGCAAGTGACCGCATGCACGCATCCACAAACGGCAGCCCGGTTTCCCCGCGCGCCCATGCGTTCAGGCGCGCTTGATCAGGGGCCGAGGGTCGGATGCCGTCATACCCGCGATGCAGGTTTTCAAATTCGATCCGTGGTTCGTCCTCAAGCTTCTGGATGAAGTGACAATGCCAATGAAGCCTGCCGGAGAAGGAAGAAAGCGCACCACGCCATTTGGTCGTTTTTTCGTTTGGTTGCGTCTTGAGTTTGCGTTGCCTGGCCCATGTCGCCTGCGCTGCTTCGCGCATTGAAAGGCTGCCCCAGGCAAGATGGGGCGACAAGCGTGAACATGTCTGTGCGCCTTGCAAGGGGGAGGACATTGCCGTGCGGTATGTCTCGCCGCGCCGCGTCAGGAACGTCTCGAGGAGGTTTGTCGCAGCCTTTCGGCCCCCCGATTGACGGCCGTCGCAGCCGTCCGGTGCCAGCCCCAGATCCCGCGCCGAGGGAAGTGACCCCGGGTCCAGCAAGAGCGGGCGCAAGCGCGGCTTTTCTACAGCCGGCTCTGCCATTTGCAAATCCCACGCTTTGGCCCAACCGTTGCGTGAGCCGAGCCGGCGTTGGACACCGTGATTTTGCAACTCATGCCAGACAATGCCCCTGCTCCGACACCACGCTGCTACGCGTTGATCGCGCAGGTATGTCCAACCGTTTCCAGTTTCTTCGTGCGACCAGAGGGCTGAAATCGGCTGACATGTCGTGATCTCTTCAAGGATGTCGACGACGTCGCCCGTTCGGACAATGAGTGGCTGGCCACAATCGGCCAGTGCTTCCCGCAGTTCCAAAATGGTTTCACTGACAAAGGCCCAGTGGCGGGCAGACATGTCAACCTGCTGCCAAAGCGCGGGTTCGACAACAAAAAGTGGCAAGGTCGCCCCACAAGCCGCCGCGCGCACCAGCGCACGATTATCTTGCACCCTGAGATCCCGTTTGAACCAGACAACCTGCACGTTCTATTCCTGATGAACCTATCGCCAGCACCAAAGGTAGAGCGGTTTGTACGACTGTCCTTGTTTTTGACCGTTAATCAATTGGTCGTAAGTTCGACCCCTCCCAACGGAGCGAATTTATCTTTTAATATCGAAATTTTTCGCAGCAGTCTTAAGTGTAGATCGGAGGGCAATTTTCCCCCCGAAAGCATATCGGAAGCGCTACGGCCAAGGTCACAGCCGTCGCTTTTGGGTCTGGCGGTCATGGACGGGTTCCGGGAGAACGCAGACAGTTGGCGCGACCTGCTGAACGGGCTGAGGAGACGCGGGCTGGCGGTGCCGCCGGAGCTAGCGATTGGTGATGGCGCTCTTGGATTCTGGACCGCGCTGCGCGATGTTTTCTCCACGACCCGTGAACAACGATGCCAAGTCCACAAGGCCGCCAATGTCGCCGGGGCAATGCCAAAAGCACTGAACGAAAAAGCCAAGGCCGATCTTCAGGACATCTGGCTGGCGGAGACAAAGAAGGAGGCGAACGCGGCCTTCGATCTTTTCGTAGAAACTTAGGGTGTGAACACCCCTGTCAGCCAATGGGTGGAGCGGGATTTTTTGGCGGATGCCTCGGAACGCGAGGCAAAAATGGTGAGCAAGAACCTCACGCTGAGTGTGCGCTGTCAGTGCAAGCTGTTGACGCTAACGAGATCCAATCTGTACTATAAACCGAAGGGCGGGAGCGTCGAAAATCGGCGGTTCATGGAGATCATCGACGAGCAGTTCTTGGAAGCGCCGTGGTATGGATCGCGCCAGATGGCCGTTTTATGAAGCGCAATAACCATGCATGCGGGCGGCATCGTATCCGCCGTTTGATGCGCCTCATGCGGTTTGTGCCGGTTTTTCAGGAGCCCGACACCCGCTGCCCGGCAGCACATGCAAAGCATGTGTGAGAGGGGGCAAAAGCACCCGCAACACAAGATTTGGCCATATCTTCTGCGAAACGCGTTGATTGACCGGCCAAACCAGGTCTGGTGTGCAGATATTACCTACATACCGATGCGGCGCGGCTTTCTGTATCTCGTGGTCATCATGGATTGGTACAGCCGCAAGGTGCTGGCATGGCGGTTGTCAAATAGAATGGACGCCGCCTTCTGCGTTGAGGCGCTGAAAGAGGCATTGGCCAATCACGGTACGCCGGAGATATTCAACACAGATCAGGGCAGCCAATTCACCAGCAGCGATTGGATCGGTGTGCTGACTGACGCGAAAATCAAGATCAGCATGGATGGCACAGGGCGGTGGATTGACAACCGAATGATCGAGCGGCTCTGGAGATCCCTCAAATACGAAGGGGTTTATCTGCACGCCTTTGAGACAGGCTCAGAGGCGAAGGCTGGCATCGGAAAGTGGCTGGCCTGCTACAACGTCGAGCGTCCGCATTCGACCCACGGAATCTTGGCCCCAGACGAGGCCTATGCCAGTAAAACAGAACAAATGAGATTAGCAGCCTGAATGAAATCCTGATCCATCTTCACAAGGCAGCAAACCGGTCAAGCAACTAGGACCACCTCTGATCATTATGCCGATGCTTCTGGACCCACTTGTTCAACGACGAAAGTTCAACCCTAAAACCGGAAGCCGCTTGTGGTCGTGTCAGGTCACCGGTCGCGGCGAAACTCGTTTGTGTATCTCGTGGTCATTCTCTATCTTCTTCAGAGTAAACATTGCTCGAAAGAGACCGGAACCAAACCGGGGCAAGACCATGGAGCGGTGGTGGCTCTCCTGAGCCAAGCCTGTTTCACGACATTGTCGTGGATGATTTCCCAGCGCTGGCGGCCAAGCTGAACGTGCATGTCCGAGCTAATAGTCCGAAAAGGAATGTAAATTGTCTGATCCAACGTCCGAGGTGATTTTTCACGCCTACCCGCAATCCCCTGTTGCCGAGAAAGTCAGGGTCGCTTTTGGTATCAAGGGACTGTCGTGGCGCAGCGTGGAAATTCCGCGTCTGCCACCGAAACCGATGCTGACAGCCCTTACTGGCGGGTACCGGCGCACGCCGGTCATGCAGATCGGTGCGGATATCTACTGTGACAGCCAGTGTATCATCCGCGAACTTGAACGGCGATACCCCTCCCCTACCTTGATGCCCACGTCCGAAGCGGGCTTGATGTGGTGCCTCAGCAGGTGGACGGACGGGACCTTGTTCGATCAGACCGTAAGACACGTTCTGGGCGCAGCGGGTGACGGCTTGGACAAGGAGTTTGCGGCGGATCGCGGGCGGCTCTACCTTGGAGAGGACTGGGCCGCAGGGCTGAAACAAGCCAACGCCGACCTGCCTCATCTGGTTTCACAAATGCGTGCGCCTCTGTCATGGCTAAACGCGCAATTGTCTGACGGGCGGGCATTTTTGCTCGGGGCGCAGCCGGCGGCGATAGACGCACAGTTCTACCACGTTGTTTGGTTCTTGCGGGGCCGATGGTCGGACGGGCCGTCGTTTTTATCAGAGTTCAAAGATCTCGTCCGTTGGGAGGGCAATATCCGTGAAATCGGGCATGGCACTTCCAGTGCAATGGACCCTCGGGACGCCATAGCGCGCGCAAAAGATCTGGAGCCGACTGCCATAACCGGTGTCGCCGCATATGACCCTCAAGGCATTTTTGTCGGGCAACCGGTGACAATCAGACCTGACGTCAATGGTGGTGAGCAGCCCGTCGCAGGAAAAATACGCTACGCTGATGCACAAACAGTTGTGATAGAACGCACAGCCACAGACGTGGGCACAGTATGCGTCCATTTCCCGCGAGCAGGTTACCGGATCGACCTGACGTGACCGGCTCATCGGTTTGAAACAAGAAATGACAAGACGCGAACCAACAAATAGAAAAGGCTGACCAATGATTGATCTCTACACTTGGACGACGCCGAATGGTCGCAAGGTTTCGATCCTCCTTGAAGAGCTTGCTGTCCCTTACACAGCTTATCCCATCGACATCTCCAAGGATGAGCAATTCGCACCGGATTTTCTTAAAATCGCGCCAAACAACCGCATTCCAGCGATTGTCGATCATGAAACCGGCATTCACATGATGGAGACGGGGGCGATCATGATGTACCTCGCGGACAAGTACAAAAAGTTTCAATGCGAAGGCGATGAATACTGGCGGATGGTCGAATGGCTGATGTGGCAAATGGGTAGTTTGGGCCCGATGCTTGGACAGGCCCATCACTTCGTAAAATACAACAAGGGCAAATCGGATTACGCCGAAAAGCGTTACGCCACCGAAGCACAGCGCCTGTATACCGTCCTGAACACACGGTTAGACGGTCGGGATTTTATCGCAGGGCAAGGCCGCGGAACCTATTCCATCGCAGACATGGCATGCTGGCCTTGGGTGTCGCGCTTTGAATGGCATGAGGTTGATTTGAACGCCTTTCCAAATATCAAGGACTGGTATTTGCGGATCGCTGCGCGCCCAGCAGTGCAGGCTGGCTATTCCGTTCCCAGATTTACAACAGACGTTCCCATGCCTTGATGAAACCCACCGTCTGCAAATGATCAACGGAGGGGGTCGTTCAAATTATTTTGCACAGATTTCCACTTGCTTCTCCATAATCAGGATAATTTACAATTATAAAAGTACATAAGTGGTAAGCGATGGGGTGGACGCCCGCCGGCGGCATTTAATGTGCCAAGGTAGTGGGTGTTGAAACACCGCTACGAAGGAGAGCGTCCATGAACGAGGTTAGCATCATCGGCCTGGATTTGGCCAGGAACGTATTTCAGGCACACGGCGCCGGAGCTGATGGCTCGGTTATATTGCGCCGAAAGCTATCAC
>JBLHUT010000055.1:0-14597 GCA_047629975.1 Paracoccaceae bacterium | reverse complement strand
CGGACCACATTGCAATGCGCATCAGGTGACTTCCATTTCTATCAGGGATTTATAAAGGTTGCGTAAGTGTTCGGTGACAGGGCCAAGCGTGCCTGACCCGATCTGGCGCCCGTCAATGCTTGCCACTGGCGTTTGTGCGCCGAATGTGCCGGTCAAAAACGCCTCGTCTGCCCCGTAGGTATCCACAAGGCTGAAATTCCGCTCGAACACCGGAATGTCGTTGGCACGACACAGGTCGATGACCTTTTGGCGCGTGATGCCATTCATGCAGTAATCACCGGTCGATGTCCAAACCGCACCTTTGCGCACGACAAAGAAATTGCACGCGTTCGTTGTGTTCACAAAGCCATGCAGATCCAGCATCAGTGCCTCGTCCGCGCCGGCCTTTTGCGCCGCAATGCAGGCCAGAATGCAGTTCAGTTTCGAGTGACTGTTGAGTTTCGGGTCCTGTGACATGGGCAGGCCGCGAATATGCGGCACAGTGGCAAGTGTGATCGGGCGCGGAATGCTTGGCTTTGAATGCTCCATGATGATGACCATCGTTGGCCCCGATTGCGACAACGACGGATGCTGGAAAGGCCGTGTTTTGACGCCGCGCGTGACCATCAGGCGGGCATGGGCATCGGTGTGCATGTCATTGGCACGGCGGGTTTGCTCAAGTGCGGTCATCACGCCTGCACGGTCCAGCCCGATATCCAGATCAATGGCCTTTGCTGCCTCGAACAGACGATCGAGATGTTCATCAAGAAACGCCCAGCGACCGTTGTAAAGCCGCAACCCTTCCCAGACGCCGTCGCCCAGCATGAAGCCGCTGTCAAACACGCTGACTTTTGCATCGGCACGCGGGGCCAGCGCGCCATCGACATAGATCATGATGTGGGCGTTGCGTGCGTCTTCGGCGGCTTGATGGGTCGTTACATGCTCGGTCATCGTCTTTATCACCCTTTGTCACTTGCCCGTGAGATTTACGCACATCGGATTGCGCCCAGGTCCATCCGGCAACAGACTGGCACCAACGTCAAGGAGGCACGACGATGCTAGAACAGTTTCAGTATTTTAAACCCGCACTTTTGGCTTTTGCGATCCTGCTGGGGGCGGGGGTCGGATCCGGGCATGTTCAGGCGGCTCCGTTGGAGAAGCTGGTTGTCGCGGGGGGGTGCTTCTGGTGTGTCGAGTCAGATTTCGAGAGCGTCAAGGGCGTGACCGAAGCGGTCTCGGGCTTTGCTGGTGGCAAGACGCGGAACCCGACCTACAAGTCAGTGACCCGTGGCGGCACCGGCCATTACGAAGTCGTCGAGATCACCTATGATCCTGATTTGGTTTCTTCGGCACACTTGCTTGACCTCTTTTTCCGCTCGGTCGATCCGACAGATGCGGGCGGACAGTTTTGCGACAGGGGAGACAGCTACCGCACCGCGATTTTCGTTGACGGGAACGCTGAAGAAAAGATCGCACAGGCCAGCAAAGCCAAGGCAGAGCGCGATCTGGGCCGGCAGGTCGTGACCCCGATCCTGAAGGCCGCCACCTTTTATCCCGCCGACAGTTATCATCAGGATTACTACAAGTCGGATAAGACGGTCCTGACCCGTTTTGGCCTGATTTCACGGGCAAAAGCCTATAAACGCTATCGCGCAGGCTGTGGGCGGGATGCCAAAGTGAAGTCTCTTTGGGGCGCCGCAGCCCCTTTTGCGAAAAAGGGCTAGTCGCGCATTTTCATAAAGGTTTCGACCTCGACATAGTCGGGGATCGCAGATGCGGTCCCTTGGCGCCCCACTTGCAAGGCGGCGGCCGCGGCGGCTTTTGCAAGGGCGACATCAACAGAATCGCCCTGATCCCTGCTGGCACAAAAGTATCCGGCAAAGGTATCTCCTGCGCCGGTTGTATCGACGGCCTCGACCTCGGGGGCGTTCACAGAGAGGGTCTCTCCGGTTTCAAGACTGCTCCAGGTGGCGCCCTTTTTGCCGCGGGTCACAAGCACTTCGGAGACCGGCAAGTCGTGCAGCCCGCATCCCATTTCCTGCGTCAATTGCATAGCCTCGACCGCGTTCAGGATCAGTAAGGTCACAAAGGGCAAGACCGCCCTGACGGCCACCACATCAAACGGTGCTGCCGAATACACGACCTGCAAGCCGCAATCGCGAGCAGCTGCAGCGGCCTCAGGCACACTATTTGTCTCGTTTTGAAGCAAAAGCGTGTCTTGCGGCCCTGCGGTGGCCAGCAAATTGCGCACGCGATCAGGGTCGATCAGGCCGTTCGCACCGGCAAAGATCACGATCTGGTTCTCTGCGTCAGGAGTAATAAAAATCATGGCATGGCCGCTGGGCACATCAGGATCCATCACGACATACGTGGTATCCACGCCGTATCCCGACAGCATGTCACGCAGCCATTGCGCATCATTGCTTATGCACCCGAGGTGATAGACCTTTGATCCTGCGCGTGCTGCGGCGACGGACTGGTTCGCGCCTTTGCCGCCCAAACCGATCGTGGCGTGGGTCGCAGCCAGTGTTTCCCCTGCCTGCGGGAAATGGGGCACTCTATAGGACCAATCCGCGTTGATTGATCCAAGGTTGTAGATGGTCATTCAGACCCTTTCGCTATCAGCCTGGATTTCGATCACCGAGCTGTATCATTCATATATCAATCTGCCCTGACTGAAGCAGAAAAGACATCGCATGTCGAGCGACATGTACCAAGTTGGCCTTTCCCCTGCCGGTGCTTGTCCCTACACTCTGCCAGGAAATGCGGGGGGATACAGGTGAGCAGGCCAGATGCCGCAGTAACGCCGATGATGGCTCAGTTTTTGGGAATCAAGCAGGCCCATCCGGGGGCTTTGCTGTTTTACCGGATGGGCGATTTTTACGAGATGTTTTTCGAAGATGCCGTCGCGGCGGCGGCGGCGTTGGGCATTGCGCTGACCAAACGCGGCAAGCACGAGGGCGAGGATATCCCGATGTGCGGTGTGCCTGTTCATGCCGCAGAAGGGTATCTTTTGACCCTGATCCGCAAGGGGTTTCGCGTGGCGGTCTGCGAACAGCTTGAACCGCCCGCCGAGGCCAAGAAACGTGGCGCGAAATCGGTTGTAAAACGCGATGTGGTCCGGCTTGTGACCCCTGGAACCCTGACCGAAGACAGCCTGCTAGAGGCGCGGCGGCACAATTTTCTGGCCGCCTACGCTCGTGTGCGCAACGAGGCGGCGTTGGCTTGGGTGGATATCTCGACGGGTGAATTCCGGGTCACAAATTGCCCGCTTGTGATGTTGGGGCCGCAACTGGCCCGTCTTGCACCTTCAGAGCTGTTGGTGGCGGATGCCCAACTGGGTGATTACACTGATTACGAGGCCGAGTTCGGGGTGGCCCTGACCCCGTTGGCGGGGGCGAGTTTTGATAGCTCAGGCGCCGAGGCGCGGTTGAAAGAGGTCTTTGCGGTTGGCTCGCTCGAGGCGTTTGGCAACTTTGGGCGCGCGGCACTCGGGGCGCTGGGCGGTATCGTTACGTATCTGGAGCTGACGCAAAAGGGGCGGTTGCCGCTGTTGCGCCCGCCGGTGCTTGAACAAACCAGCCACGCGATGCAGATTGACGCGGCCACCCGGCGTAACCTTGAACTGACAAGCAGCTTGTCGGGGGGGCGCGAGGGGTCGTTGCTGGCTGCGGTGGACCGTACGGTGACAGCAGGCGGAGGCCGCTTGTTAGAGCGCCGGATCGCAGGTCCCTCACAGGATCTCGACACCATTCAGGCGCGCCTTGCCGCTGTTGCCCATTTCACCGAGGCAACATTGGCGGCGGAAACGCTGCGCGCGGCTTTGCGAAGAACCCCTGACATGGACCGCGCGGTGCAGCGTTTGTCACTCGATCGCGGCGGACCGCGTGACCTGTCGGCAGTGCGGGCCGGATTGACGCAGGCTATGGAGATTGACGCCCATCTGAACGGCATCGACGAAGTTGCACAAGTAAGCGAATGGCAAAGCGCGCTGCGCAACCACTCTGTGCTGGTCCAGCTGCTTGAAGACGGTCTGGTCGCCGAGCCGACACTTTTGGTCCGCGATGGCGGATTTGTGGCATCTGGATACGACGCCGAACTGGACGAGGCGCGCAGCCTACGGGATGAAGGGCGCAGTGTCATTGCCGCGTTACAGGCTGATTACGCGCAGCAATCGGGCATTACGACGCTTAAGATCAAGCACAACAACGTGCTGGGATATTTTATTGAAACCACGGCAACCCACGCTGAAAAAATGCTGGCGGCGCCGTTGTCCGAGACCTTTATCCATCGTCAAACAACAGCAAACGCGGTGCGTTTCACGACTGTGCCCCTGTCCGAGATGGAAACCAAGATTCTGAATGCGGGAAATCGGGCGCTCGAGATCGAGAAGCGGCTTTATGAAAGTTTCAGAGCGGCCGTTCTGGAACAGGCCGGAGAGATCGGCGTCGCGGCACAGGCTTTGGCCGAGTTGGACGTGACCACGGGTCTGGCAGATCTGGCGCGGGGCGAAAACTGGACCCGTCCGGTTGTGGACATGTCGCGCGCGTTCGAGATCACGGGGGGGCGACATCCGGTGGTCGAGCGGGCGCTGCAACGCACCGGACAGCCCTTTGTTGCCAACGATTGCGGTCTGTCCGATGGCGCAACGGGGGCGCATATCTGGCTTTTGACAGGGCCGAATATGGCGGGTAAGTCGACGTTTTTACGACAAAACGCTCTGATTGCGCTGTTGGCGCAGGCCGGAAGCTTCGTTCCGGCCACGCGGGCGCATATCGGGCTTGTCTCAAGCCTGTTCTCACGGGTCGGGGCATCGGATGATCTTGCGCGGGGGCGGTCGACCTTTATGGTCGAGATGGTCGAGACGGCGGCCATTCTTAATCAGGCGGATGACCGGTCGTTGGTTATTCTGGACGAAATCGGGCGCGGCACGGCAACTTATGACGGGTTGTCGATCGCATGGGCCACGATGGAGCATTTGCACGATGTAAACGGATGCCGCGCGTTGTTTGCGACCCATTATCACGAAATGACCCGCCTTTCGTCCAAACTTGACGGAGTTGAAAACGCCACAGTCACCGTGCGCGAATGGGACGGCGATGTCATCTTTCTGCACGAGGTGGCTTTGGGGGCCGCCGACCGCTCTTACGGGGTGCAGGTGGCCAAGCTGGCGGGGTTGCCAGCCTCGGTTGTGGCCCGTGCGCGCATGGTTCTGGATGCGTTGGAGAAAGGTGAGCGCGAAGGCGGAAAGGCCGCTGCGATGATTGACGATCTTCCGCTTTTTGCCTTGGCCGCGCCGCCACCACCCGCACCGAAAGCAGGGCCCTGTGTGATTGAGGATCGCCTGCGAGAGGTGTTGCCGGACGAGTTGTCGCCCAAGGATGCACTGAACCTGATTTATGCGCTAAAGGCCGAGCTTGACCGTTAAAGGCGGAAGGTTGCTCAAATGTGATCCGGTGCTGCTTTTGCTGTGGGGCGAATGCGGGTAAGATGGGAAAAGAAAATCAGAAAAACCAAAATTGGCAGGCAGGAGGCACGAATGATGATACGGACCATAGCGTTGATTTTGGGCCTTTTTCCGGGAATTTCAGCGGCCAGCTCGCTTGCGGTGGAACGCTCGCTCAGGCCCGAAGCACGGCCACAAGCGCAGTCTGGAACCGGAGGCAATATGGTGGTTCAGGTCAGGGTGAATAACGCAGGCTTTACCCGTTGGGTCGAAGGGTTTCGCCCGCGCGCCCGTGCCAAGGGGATTTCGTCGTCGGTGTTCGAGCGGGCTTTTCGCGGCGTATCGTATGATTCAGACGTTATAGCGCGTGATCGCAACCAGTCTGAGTTTACCAAGACAATCTGGGAATATCTGGACAGTGCCGCGTCAGAAACACGCATCGCGAATGGCAAAGACGCACTGCGCAAAAACCGGCGCGTGCTGGGCCAGATTGAGGCGCGTTACGGGGTGCCGGCCGAAGTGGTCGTGGCGGTCTGGGGGCTGGAAAGCGCGTACGGAAATTATCGTGGCAGCAATGATGTGATCGCATCGCTGGCAACGCTGGCATATGACGGACGGCGCGGGGCATTTTTCGAGGCGCAGTTGATCGCGGCGTTGGAAATCTTGCAAAACGGCGACGTTGACCCCCGTTCGATGACCGGAAGCTGGGCAGGGGCGATGGGCCATACCCAGTTTATTCCCACAAGTTACCTTGCGTATGCCGTCGACTTTCGCGGCGACGGACAGCGTGACATCTGGTCGGACGATCCGACAGATGCGCTTGCGTCTACGGCGGCCTATCTGGCGCGACATGGCTGGGTAAAGGGGATGCCCTGGGGGGTCGAAGTCCGTCTTCCGCAAGGGTTCAATTACGGGTTGGCCGGGAACAAGATCAGGAAAAACCCGTCTGAATGGGCGGCCTTGGGGGTGCGCGATGCCCGTGGGAGGATTGTGCCAAATCACGGGCGTGCCTCGATTTTGCTGCCGGGAGGCGCGCGCGGCGCTGCCTTTATGATCTTCAAGAATTTCAACGTGATCGAGCGGTATAACGCGGCAGATGCCTATGTGATCGGCGTCGGGCATCTGAGTGACCGGATCAGCGGCGGACCGGCCATTCAATCAAACTGGCCACGCGGGGACCGCGCCCTGAAATTCAGTGAACGCAAGCAGTTGCAAGACAGGCTGAGCCGTGCCGGGTTCAGTACCCAGGGTGTGGATGGAAAGATCGGTCCGAATACGATTTCTGCCATTCGTGCGTTTCAGCGATCGGTCGGGATGATCCCCGACGGGTATCCCTCATTGGATGTTCTAAAGAAGCTTCGGTAGAATCTATTGCAAAATCTGTAACGAGTTCAATAACCTGCCCGTCAGGCTGCGCGGAAGGTCATCGACCGACGCAATCGGAAGCCGCTCTGTCACGATCTGGGTCAGTGCATAAATGCTTTCGGGGCTGTGCGGATTCGGGATTCCGACAAGACGCCACTGGATCAGGCCGTGAACGGGATGGGTGTAGGTGCCCAACAACTCGACGGCCTTGTAAGAGCCGACAGTGATTGGCCGGATACCTGTTCGGGCACCTTGATCAAAGCCTGCCATCAATTGCGGCACTGTGCGTGCGTTGAGCAGCACGGCAAATTGCTCGACCCGTTGGGCCATCTCTCCCATGGGAATGTGGGCTGACACCAGATTAATGGCCTCGATCAGCCCGCCCTGCGGAGTGGTAAAGCCGAAACTTACCAAACCGTTGCGGGGGCTGTCGTTCATTCGTGCGACAAAGGCCGGGCCAACACCGCCAAATGTCGGGACGACAATATTGAACGGAGCCGTGACAACATGGCCTGTGCGGACCCCGTAGGCATCATCGACTTGAAAAGAGATACCTCTGACCTGATCTTCTTGGGAAAAAATATCAGAATAACCGGCCATTGCAGGTGTTTGCGCCATAACAGGGGGCACAGCCCAAGCGAGCGCAGCCAGCGTTATGATCATCGGACGGAAAAATGCCATTAAAAACCGCTAAATAAAATCTGTCGATTACTCTAACCCGACTTTTGCGGTTATGACCAGTCGCAGTGTCAGTCTCTATTGTGCGTTGGCACGATCCAGCCATTCCAGCGACCCAAGCGCCTGCATGCTGCGGCTGTCATCGGTCGGGCTGTCGCCCAAGCGGCGAATATGGACCACTGCATACAGGCTCTCGACCTTTTCGGGGTGCGGAATGGTCACAAAATGATAGTCGAATAATTGCCCTGCGACGGGGCTGATGTAGGTTCCGCGCAATTCCATTGCGGAGCTGTCGCGCAATAACAGTGGTTGAAGCCGCGTCACGCTCACGTTTGTAAACGTACGCGACAGCGCGGCAGGTGCCTCGGCGTGCAATCGCCTCGCGCTTTCATCCAGACGGGCCTGCGGGCTTGTGTTCATTGGCAGATCAACAGCGGAAATGAACAGGCTTTCCAAAAGCACGCCATCGGGGTCCAGAAAATTGAACTGCGCAATCCCGCCTTCGGATTGTTCGACGATATTTATCTCGTGTGTGTCGTTGGGGGTCTTGGGCAACACAATACCGAACCGAGCCTTGATATGGCCGCCCAGACGTCGGGCATAGTGATCGTCGGCCAAAAAACGAATGCCCTCGATCCGGATATCATCCGGTTTCTGGGTTGTCGCATAGCGTGCGGTCAACGCCACTGTGCCTGCGGCCAGTATCAAAAACCCTGTCAAAAGGAGTAAGCGCATCTCAGACAGCCTTGTTCATGTTGTAATCCGGCATAAGCTGGCGGGTGAATTACTACCAGTTATTTCGCTGGATAAATGACCAGACGGAGCATGTTATCCGTCTTTAGCGGCCTTGAGCTTTGGTCGCAAGACATGGGGTTTTGCCGGATCGTACAGTGCTGAATCCACGAAATCATGCCCCTCACGCAGGGCGGGCCCCACAAGGATCAACGCAGTTCTGGTAATCTTTGCGGCGCGCACCTTGGGTTGGATATCGGCCAGCGTCCCTTTGATAAAGCTCTGGTCGGGCCAGCCAACGCGATAGGCGATCACGACGGGGCAATCGCTGCCGTAATGCGGTGTCAGCACGCGCTCGATCTCTCGCAGGTTGCGAATCCCGAGATGAATGGCGAGTGTCGCGCCGGTGCGGGCAAAATTCTCAAGGGTTTCATTCGGCGGCATCGAGGTCGATTTCATCGAGACCCGTGTCAGAATGATTGATTGCGCAATTTCGGGTATCGTCAATTCCTGTCCCAGCGCGGCGGCGGCGGCGGCATAAGCGGGAACGCCGGGAATGATCTGATAATCGATGTCGTCCGCTCTCAGGCGCCGGATCTGCTCTGCGATTGCGCCATAAAGCGACGGATCACCGGAGTGGACCCGTGCGACATCCTCGCCGCGCGCATGTGCGGCCACGATTTCGGCGTGGGTATCATCAAGTGTCATGGTTGCCGTGTCCAGAACGCGCGCCCCCTGCGGCGCACCGGCAACCACCTCGGCGGGAACAAGAGAGCCGGCATAAAGACAGACGGGACATTGTGAGATAACCCGCTGCGCCTTAAGCGTCAGCAGCTCGGGGTCACCGGGGCCGGCCCCGATAAAGTAAACACTCATGGCAGGCGCCTTTTGATGTCGCAGGAAAAAATTTCAAACCCCTCAGATCGCATCCTTGAGGTCTCCGTCGATCTTGCGGGCATAGCCACGCGGCGTGAACATGCGTGGTCCCTCGCCCAGTTGCGCCAGCCGCGAGTGGCTTGATCCGACCAGCACGACAGTCAGCATATCAACATCATCAACCTGCAGATCGGACAGGTTTCTGTACCTGATGTCCTCTTCCGGCCGCCCCAGCGAAGATGCAAGAAGCACAGGGCAATCCGCAGGACGGTGCTGCAACAGAATATCGCGCGCCTCGGCCAGCAGGGTCCGGCGCCGCCGCGACACCGGATTGTAAAAGGCGATGACAAAATCACCCTGCGCAGCCGCGTGCAGCCGTTTGACGATGTCCTCGCGCGGGGTCAGCAGGTCCGACAGAGAGATCGCGCAGAAATCATGCCCGAGTGGTGCGCCTGCCCGCGCGGCTGCAGCCTGAAGCGCGGATACGCCGGGGGTTGAAATAACCTCGACCCGCCGTGCGGCATCCGAAACACCCATTTCCTCGGGGCCGCGGTCCAGCAATTCAAAGACCAGCGCACCCATCGCGTAAATTCCGGCATCTCCGGAGCAAATCATCGCGACGTTGCGCCCTTCACCGGCGCGTTCAAGCGCGTAGCGGCATCTGTCTTCCTCGCCGCCCAAGGGGAAATCGGACCGTGTTTTGCCATGGGCTAACGGTCCTAGCAGGTCGATATACAGCCCGTAACCGACCAGTTCCTCGGCCTGTGCCACCAGTTGCGAGGCCTCTGGCGTGCGCCAGCTTGCCTGTCCGGGGCCGATTCCGATGATCGACAACCGCCCCCGCGTGCGCCCCACAAGCTGCGTCAACGGGGCGGGGGCGATGGCCAGTGCGCAGGTGGCGTTGGCGGTTTTGCGTTTTGTCGCCAGTAACGTTGCCTCTGGTCCGGCTTGCGCCAATGCTGCGGCCTCGGCAACGCCGTGGGTGCCGACCTCGGCAAAGACGACCTCGGAAGGGGTTGCCAAACGGGGGGTCATTGCCTCGAGGGTGGGTGCATCGAACAGCCGGAACGGCACGTCGAGTGCGGCGGCCAAGCGGTTCATGGCCGGCTCGTCGGCCTTCAGGTCAAGGGAGTTGATCGAATGAACCGCTCCTGTGGCAATACCCGCCTCGGTCAGGGTTGTGTGGACAAGTGCGGCCAGTTCTTCGGGTGGGCAATTGCGTGCGCAGCCCACCCCAACCGTCACGACCTGTGGATGAAAGACAAGGTGCTCAGGCCCGCCGGTGACCGGAGCCATCGTTGCCGAGATTTTCAATCTGTTCCCCCCGGAGATACCGGAGGGGCTCTTTGCAAGCTGCTTTTCGAGCCCCGCCTCAAGCCCCGCCGCAAGCCAAGGCGCGTCACCCGCCAACGTCGCGCCAGCCCCTGACAAAAGCTGTGCCATTGCCGATTTGGCATCTTGGGGATTGGCAAGGCGCCAGCCAACCGGCGGCTCGTCAAGTGCGACCCCAAGCGCCACATCGCCCGCAGTGGTGACCGCTGCGGTGGCCTGCAACCCGTCGGCAATCTGGCGGGCCAGACGGTTTGCACCGCGGTGTCCGCCCAACAGTGGCACCACAACCGCACCGTCATCCGATACCGCCAGAACAGGTGGCTCGGTCGTCTTGTCCGCCAAAAGCGGTGCCACCGCCCGGATCAGGATGCCCGAGGCGCAGACCCCGATCACCGGCGTGCCCGCCGCAAACAGCATCCGCACGTGGTCAAGGGCGTTGTCAAAGAACGCATCGGCCCGATCGACCCGCCCCGTACGTCCGTGAACGGCCACATTCAGCAGCGTCGCCAACCGGTGTGCCACCGCCTCGCCAGAGCGCGACAGGGCAATAATGACAGGATCTAGAGCCATGGATCGGCCCCTTTCGTTACTAGAATCATCGAGAAATACGGCGCTTTTTCAGGGGCCTGTGCCAGTGGCATGACCTTTTCACTTTCGAGCGTGGCGCGCTCGATATAAACCGCGTGACCGGTCAGGCCCGCGGCCGCCAGCACCCTGCGCAGCTTTGGCAGGTGGCGACCGATCTTCATGATCACGGCGGTATCGGCTGTTGCAAGACGTGCCGCGAGCGTTGCTTCGTCCAGCGGCGCAGGCAAAATCGTCATCACCTCGTTGCGCGCCGCCAGCGGAAGAGCCGCCGTCGCAGCACAAGCGGTCATCGACGTCACCCCCGGCACAACAGTGACGCGGTACCGGTCCGCCAACCGGGCGTGTAAATACATGAAAGAGCCGTAGAAAAACGGATCCCCCTCGCACAGCGCCACAACGTCATGGCCCTTGTCCAGTTCGGCTGCAATCTTGGCGGCCCCTGCGTCATAAGCGGCCTGAGCCGGGGCTCGTTCGGTCGACATTTCCAGATCAATGCGAATTTCGACCGCATCGGGGTGAATGTGCGCTTGGGCGATCTGTCTGGCAAAGCTGTCAGCGCCGGCCAGCGTCGGGTATGCAATGACACGCGCCGACCCGATCAGGCGCGCGGCGCGCAATGTCATCAGCTCCGGATCACCGGGGCCAAGCCCGACACCGTGCAGAGTTCCGGGCAAAATGCGGGGTGGTGTCATCGTTTGATCAAGCTCCACTGGGTCACCGGCATCGCAGGGCGCCAGCCGGTGTAGGGGCCGACAGGCTCGGCGCGGTGCACCTGAATCCGCACAAGCTCTCCGCCGTGGGCTTTGTGCAGGGCGATCAGCTTTGCCTCGGATTCCAGCGTCACCGCGTTGGCGACAAAGCGGCCTAGCGGGCGCAAGGCCTTCCAGCAGGCCGCAAAGGTTTCTTCTGACAAACCACCGCCTACGAAAATCGCATCCGGCATGGGCAGACCTGCAAGCGCGTCCGGCGCGGTTCCCTCGATAATCTCGAACCGCGGGGTCCCAAGAGCAAGCGCGTTTGCCGCCGCCATCAACCGCCGGTCGGCGCGTGGCTCGATCCCGATCGCGCGGGCAAAGCGCGCCGCGCGCATCCATTCGATGGCCACCGACCCGCAACCGGTGCCGACGTCCCACAACAATGCCGCACGCATCGGCATCAGCTTGGCAAGGGTCGCGGCGCGGATTTCACGCTTGGTCATGGTGCCGTCGTGCTCGAATACGTCGTCCGACAGGCCCGGAACACGCGGGATCAGAGCGGCGTCAGGCGCGGCAATGCAGTTGACGGCCAGCGTGTTGAAGGCAGGCACAGCGTGGGCCCAGTCTTGTGCTGTGCCGTCAAAGCGTTGTTCCTGCGCGCCGCCCATCGCGGCCAGAACCGTCATTTTTGATGCGCCAAACCCGCGCTTGGTTAAAAAATTCGCGATCTGAGCGGGTGTTTCGGCCCCCGTCGTAAGGATCAAAAGCTGCTGGTCGGGTTGAATGAATGCGATTATTTGTTCCACAGGCCGACCATGAACGGTCAGGGTTTCCACATCGGCAAGGCTCCAGCCCATGCGCGCGGCGGCAAGCTGAAACGCGGAGACCTGCGGGTGATAGGTGATCTGCGCGGGATCAATCGCGCGCCCGATGCGCGCCCCCACCGAATACCAAAGCGGATCTCCTGTGGCCAAAACGACAACACGGCGGCCCTTTAGCGCGCGGATCGTGTCGATCAGGGCATCGAACGGGTGAGGCCACGCCAAACGCTCGGCGGTCGGGTTGGCGGCCAGTTGATGATGCCGGTCGCCGCCGATAATCACTTCGGCCGCAGCAACAACGGCGCGGGTTGCGGGCAAAAGCCCCTCAAGCCCGTCTTCGCCGATGCCGACAATATGCAGCCACGCGGCAGATGTATTCGGGGTCATTAAATCAGTCACTCCGGTAGGCCTGCGGCAAGCGCGTTGACCGCAGCCGAGGCAATCGCAGAGCCGCCCCGCCGTCCGCGCAGTGCGATAAAGGGGGTGCCGCGCGGGTTTCCTGCAAGTTCGGCCTTGGATTCCGCCGCGCCAACAAAACCGACCGGAAATCCAAGGATCAGCGCGGGTTTCGGCCACCCTTCGTCCAATCGCTCAAGCAGGTGAAACAGCGCGGTCGGGGCGTTGCCGATGGCGACAATTGCGCCTTCGATATGCGGCTTCCAAAGTTCGACCGCTGCTGCCGACCGGGTCGTGCCAAGGGCTGCGGCTTTTGCGGGTGTGGCCGGATCGTTCAGGGTCACAAGAACATTGTTTGCAGCAGGCAGGTTGCGCCGGATGATCCCGGCCGCAACCATTTCGCAGTCACACAAAACCGGTGCGCCCTTCAAAAGCGCATCGGTTCCGATTTGTGCGGCATTTGCCGAGTATGCAATCCTGTCGGCGACCTCGACGATGCCGCAGGCGTGGATCAGGCGAATGGCCACCGATTGCATCGCCTTATCGAACCGGTCAAGCTTTGCCTCGGCGCGAACGGTGGCAAAGCTGGCAGCATAAATCGCGGCAGGGTCTTTCAGGTAGGGACGCATGATCAGGCCTTTTTCGTCGGGGGTCTGTGCACGCAGCCACGCGCAAATTTGTCGTGCGCCCGCATTTGCAGGCGCGACAGGTCAGTCGGACAGGGTGTTGGTCTTGCGTACGCTTTCGGGGCCATGGGGATGGCTTGCGTGTGGGTAGGGCGCATGGACGTGGTCATGCGTGTGTCCGTGGTCGTGTGCATGGTCATGATCGTGACTGTGGTCATGCCCGTGCTGGTCGGCTTGTGCATTCAGGCGGCATAGACCAGTGCAAAATGTATCGCAAAGCGCACAATCTTCGACGTTGGAGCCGGGGGCCGAGGCACCTTGACCCTCGACGTGGTGGTGGTGGCTTTCCTGAACGGCACCGACCTCTGCTTCGAACCCAAGCACTTGGGTGCGATATTTGCACATGGCACAGTTGGGTGGCGGGATTTCTCCGACCTGTTCGGTGATGCGTTCGGCAAATGTTTCAAGGACCTTAGGATGATCCTTCAGGTATCCTGCCTTCAGGAACGAGATATCAGGGTACTGTGCGGCAACCTGATCGGTGAACCCGTGGATACGGTCGATCAGAATGCCCGTGAACAGGAAATAGGGAAACACGACGACCCGTTTATAGCCAAGCCGCGAGACATGTTGCAGGCAAGGCTCGACCAGCGGGAAGGTCACGCCGGAATATCCGACCTCGCACCAGCCAAAGCCCATCCCCTCCCACAGCATGCGGGCAACTTTTGACACATTGCCGTTGGCATCGGGGTCAGATGCGCCGCGCCCGATCACCACAAGGCAGGTCTCGTGGAGGGGGACATCGGAAGGGTTGGCATCCAGCGCTTCTTGAATGCGGGCACCGGCCGCCGCGATCATCTTTGGGTCAACGCCCAGTTCGCGCCCGTAATTGACCTTGATCCCATGTTGTGCGGCATAGGTGTTGAGCACTGTGGGGATGTCGTTTTTGGCGTGCATCGCCGCAAAAAGCATCCCCGGCACAGCCAGAATACGCTCGCACCCCTTTTCGCGCAGCCGGTCAAGCCCGTCGCGGATCACCGGATTGGCGAATTCAAGATAGCCA
>JBLHUT010000054.1:0-14890 GCA_047629975.1 Paracoccaceae bacterium | reverse complement strand
GATCGGCTGTTGACCTTTTACCGTTCCGATGAACAACAGGTTGCTGGTCATGTTCTCGACCAGTTTCAAACCCAATGCCGCTGATTCAGCCGACCCCGCAGGGGCTGCCTGAAATGCGATGACGTCTTCCATCATTTCGTAAACATACGCTGGTGGCTCGACACCTGCGGCGCCATTCGTCTGGACATATTCGCCCCACAGCATCGCCGAACGCATATTGAAATAATTGTCGAACGGCGGGATGAACAGCTCTGCATTGCCCAGAACGACCGCCAGTGGCACGCTCTTTTCCCACAGCGTCACATCAAGCTGGTTGGACGATTGCGCCGAACGGTACTCGTCCGAGGTGACCTCTTTTACCGTGCTGTCGATGCCGACATCACGCCAGTTCTGGCTGACCAACTCGACCACTTTGATCGAAATGCCCTGTGTCGCGACCTGAAGGTTCAGGCTCAGCCTTTCGCCGTTGGGCAAATCGCGCATGCCGTCGCCGTCTTTGTCGACCACACCGATTTCATCAAGCAAGGACGTCGCAAGCGCCGGATCGAACTGGGCATAATGTTGCTCCCACTCCTCGCCGATAAACGCCGGGGTCGGCGAAAACGCGATGTACTGCTGGGGCGCGCCCAGACCGAACAGGGCCACTTCGTTGATTTCATCGCGGTTCATCGCGACCGACATCGCCTGACGGAATTTCAGATCGCCG
Source organism: Paracoccaceae bacterium (assembly GCA_047629975.1). Lineage (GTDB taxonomy): Bacteria > Pseudomonadota > Alphaproteobacteria > Rhodobacterales > Rhodobacteraceae > JBLHUT01. The sequence goes on along the minus strand of JBLHUT010000054.1, from coordinate 14,184 downwards.
AACACCGCGCGCTTGGCAAGATCCTCGGAAGTGACGTTGAACGCAATTGTGGGCATCGTGATTTCAGGCTTCAGATCGACGGTAAAGCCGGATTTTTCCTGATTTTCCAACAACAGTGGCACATAATCGACCTGAAGCGCCTGCGCCTTGTAGTCGACCTCGCCGTTGACAAGTTTCAGAAGGCGCACTTCGCTTTCGCCGACAAAAATCTCGTCCTGCTCATTGATGTACGGCAACTGGTTCCCAGCCGTATCGACCATGTAAAAGTACGGGTTGGCCACAAAATGACGCCCTTCGGTCGATTCCGCCGTCACGATGTGACTTTCTAGCGTGGGAGCCGCATCAAGCGGCAGGCCCGCGACCTTGTCCGGGTGCGCCAGCATCGGGGTGGGTGTGTCCATCCAGTCCGAGCTGCCGTAATACGCCTTTACCAGTGCGTAACCGTCTTCAAACCCGAGCGATTGCGCAAGCGCATCTGCGTCGGGGTTGATGTCGGGGTGATACTGGCCCAGGAAATGCTTGGCTTGAAACCCTTGGGCATAATGGTTTGCGAAATGCGACAGCAGGCCGGGCTTGGGAGCCGGCAGGTTGAAACGCACGGTTTGCGCGTCGATCACATCAACGGTCATCCGCTCGGTGCCGACAAGAACGTAATCCTTGGGGCTTTCGATGACATTGGTATCAAGCTGCAGGTTATCGTACCAGAATTTGACGTCCTCGGCACCAAAGGGCTGTCCGTCGGACCATTTGTGACCTTTGCGCAGTACAAATGTCAGCTGCGTGAAGTCATCGTTCCATGCCCAGCTTTTCGCGACATTCGGCACGATCGTCTCAAGGTCGTCGGAATAGCGCACAAGGTTCACGTGGCGTACTGACATAAAGTCGGATGTGCCCGCTTCGGTGGCGTTCGACAGCGCATCGAATGTGCCGCCATAAACGCCGATCTCGTCATAAGGGGCCACAACAAGCGGCTCTTCGGGCAGGCGCTCTGCCAAAGGTGGTAGCGCGGGGTTGCCGCGGATCTCGGCGTTCAGGGCGGCAATGTCGGGGTTGGCCGAAATTGTCAGGTCACAGTTGGCCAATGCTTCGAATTCGGCCAGTTCGTATTGCTGTGGAAAGGCCCCTGCCGGAACCCCCATCGGATCGGCGACAGTCACCGCAGGACAAGACGCCATTGCGCCCCCCGAAACCGCCATCAAAGCGACGGTCGATAATAATATGCGTTTCATTCTTGAACTCTCCTGGTTGGTTATTTTGCGCATCCTTTGACGGACACCAGGGGCCTTTGGCCCGTTTTGTTTTTGTCGTGCCGGGTATTTCCCGGACATTATCGCTCTTGTGCGTGCGCCGTTGTAAGCCGTTGTGCGCCGACCCTAAGAGACTGTAGCGGCCTTTGTCATTAACCAATTAAGGCGTCACCTTTGTGGTTGACGCAGCAGCGGGCCTTTCGACTGCTGCTCGCCGGCATCTTTGAACCCCCAAATCCGACAGTGTTACTCCGTGCATCAAAAGGTCATCCGGCAAATTGTTCCTTTGCATCAAAAACGCCGTCGCGCGCGCCAATGGTTGCGCCATCATGATACCGTACCCGCCCTGCCCGATAAGCCAAAAGAAATCCGGCACCTCGTCGTCAAAACCCATGACCGGCACGCCATCTGCCACAAAAGACCTCAGGCCTGCCCAACTATGCGCGATTCGTGTAACGTTTATGTGCGTGTGGCGCTGCAACCAATCCACAAGAACGGCAATATCCATCTCGTCGGGGCGCACGTCATGCGCCGGACAGGGCGTCGCATCCCCGGGAGAGGCCATCAGGCGGCCCGCCTCGGGCTTGAGGTAGATCTCCTGGCCGGCAAATTCCACGACCGGCATCTGTGACAGCCCACGCCCGCCCGGCGGATCGACAAGGATCGCCGAACGTCGCTTGGGCACCAGCCCGACAGGGCGCGCCCCCGCCAAGGCGCCAATATGCTCGCCCCACGCGCCGGCCGCGTTGACAAGTGTTGCCCCGCGAATGCTTTGGGCACCTGCCGTGATGGTCCAGCCGTTGTCCGAATGCACGAGCGTATCAATCCGGCACCCCAGCTTGACGATCCCGCCCCGGTGTTTGAAATCACGCAACATCGTTTGGTGGAACGTCGCGACATCAATGTCGGCCACACCCGGTTCGATCACCGCCGCTCCCACCTGACCGGCGCGCAAAAGCGGTGACAGGGCAATGGCCTCGTCTGCCGACAACGTGTCGACCGGAGCAGCAGTCGATGCGCCCGCGCGGACCGCATCAAGCAGGTGTTCGTCCCCCCGCGCCGCAACTGTCATCAAGCCGCGCGGGCCAAGCAACGGGGTCGCGGCAAACGAGCCGCAAGGGTTTTCGAAAAAGGGGCGGGAGGCCGCGATGATCCCGCGCACGACCTTGTCGCCGTAATTCGGAGTGAACAACGCCGCGGAGCGTCCGGTGCTGTGATATCCCGCACTGGTTTCCGCCTCGAGCAAAACCACCGAGCCCAGCGCCGCAAGCTCGTGCGCCGCGCAAGCCCCAGATATGCCACCGCCGATAACGACAAAATCAAAAATCATACACGCCTACTCCAGACCGCTTGAAAAGCGCCGTAGAGACGCGCCTGAAAAGTTAACCCTGTCGGCGCCGCGAACGCAAGAATGGAACAGGCTTTGCAAAACGTCAGGTCCCCTGCCCGACTGTCGTCCGAACCTTGACGCCGCCACCGGTACCCGCCACGATTGCCTGCAAAACAACGCCTGCCGCACTCCCTGTGCCCCGCACCGGCAAGGCATGCCGCCCCGAAAGGAAAGCACGAAATGACCGGACCAAAAGCAGGCTCTACCCTCAGGAATGACCTCAGCAATGGCCCCCGCGCTGGCTCCCGCATTGGCCGCCAAAAATGAGCTTCCGTGTCCTGAGCGCGGAAATACACCACGAAACAAACACCTTTTCGGTGCATCCAACCGGGCTTGCTGCCTTTGAAAGCCGGTATTTGCTGCACGGTGCTGCCGCCCTTGCAGCACGCGGCGACCACAACACCGAACTTGCCGGTCTGCTGGATGTCGCGCACCACGAGGGGTGGCAGGTGCAGCATGTCGTGAGTGCCGCGGCAGGACCGGGTGGAAAGGTCACGGCACAGGCGTTCGAGGCTCTTGTCACTCCGGTGATCGACGCCGCGCGCAAGGCGAAAAAGAACGGGGCGCTGGACGGTGTGATGCTGATGCTGCACGGGGCCATGGTGACCACGTCATCGAACGATGGCGAGGGCGAGATCCTGCGGCTGTTGCGGGACGTCACCGGACCGGACATTCCGGTCGCAGTCAGCCTTGATCCCCATGCCAACGTCAGCACGCAAATGTGCGCGCTTGCCAACATACTGGTGTCTTACACAACCTACCCCCACATCGACATCCGCACGACCGGCGCGCGCGCAGCAAAATTGCTGCACCTGTCAATGGCACGGCAAACACCGCTGCGGACTGTGCGCGCCCATCGCCCGATGCTGGAAGAGGCAAACGGCGGGCGCACCGATACCGGCCCGATGATCGCGCGCCATGCTCTTGCCCGCGCGCACGAAGGGCACGACGGATTGCACGCCATCAGCGTGAATGGCGGCTTTCCTTGCGCCGATATCGAACAGGTCGGGCCAACGGTTCTGGTGACCTGCGATGCCTTGGGGCCGCACGCGTCTGCCAAAGCCGCACAGATCGCCGAACGCCTTGCCGATGATATCTGGAACTGCCGCAAGGACGGGCTCAATACCTACCTCAGCGTCCAAGACGCCGCGCGGCGCGCCTTTGAGTGGTGTACGCCCGACTTTTTCACTGGCGACTTCACCCGCGACTTCACCCGCGACGGGGGCACCCGACCCGCCCCACAAGGGGCTTTGGTCATCGCCGATTATGCCGACAATCCGGGGGCTGGTGCGTACGGCGACGGGACCGCGCTGTTGGCCGCCTTGCTGGAGCACAACGTCGCCGGGGCATGTTTCGGCCCGATGGTTGATCCCGCCGCGGTGCAGACGCTGTACCGTTCCGGTCCCGGCACCGTTGTCACCTTGGAACTGGGGGGGAAAACCGAACCACGCCTTGGTGGCGGGCCGCTTTGGCTGACAGGGGAGTTTGTGGCCAGATACGACGGACTTGTAACCGGCAGCGGCCCGATGATGGCCGGCCTGACCCGCGATTTCGGCCCCACGGCCGTGTTCAGGGTTGCCGGTATCGACATTCTTGTGGTTTCGATCCCGCACCAGATGCTGGACCTTGAACAATTTGTGGCCTTCGGGATTTTACCGCAAAACATGAAGGTTATCGCCCTCAAGTCGATGCAGCATTTTCGGGCGGCCTTTGCCCCTGTTGCAGGCGAGGTGATTGTTTGCGACAGCGGGGCGCTGTGCACGCTCGATTACGCCTCGCTCCCGTACTGCCACGTGCCGCGACCGGTCTGGCCGCTGGACGAGATGTAGCATGACAGGCGCGGCCGACCAAAACGGCCACCGCGCCTGCGACGTTATCCCAGCACCTTTTTGAGCGCCGCCGCAGTCGCGGCAACGACCTGATCGGCTTCCGCGTGCGTCAGGCACAACGGCGGCGCGAACCCGATGATGTCACCTTGTGGCATAGCCCGCGCGATTACACCGTCGCGCGCCATTTGCGCCACAACCGCCGCCGTCATCTTGCCCACCGGTGCAAAAGGTTTGCGCGTGGCGCGGTCCTCGATCAATTCGACCGCACACAGCATTCCGATACCGCGCACCTCGCCCACATTGGCATGGTCCCCGACGGCCTTTTGCATGGCCGCATTCAGGTAGTCCCCGACTGTGCCCGCATTCTCGACCAACCCGAGGCTGTCGATCAGTTTAAGGTTGGCCACCGCCGCCGCCGCCCCGATGGGATGCGCCGAATAGGTCCAGCCATGCCCCATCACGCCATTTTCGTCGGTGCCCTGCTCAAGCACCTTCCAAACCTTGTCCGAAAAGATCGACGCCGACAAAGGTGCATAGGCCGAGGTGATGCCCTTGGCGCTTGTGATGATATCGGGCGTCATCCCCAATCTGTCAGAGCCGAACATGGTGCCGATCCGGCCAAAACCGGTGACGACCTCGTCTGCGATCAACAAGATGTCGTGGCGCTTCAAAACGATCTGGATCGCGTCCCAGTAGCCGGCGGGGGGCGGCACGATCCCGCCTGTTCCCAGCACCGGCTCGGCGATCATGGCGGCAATGGTGCCGGCCCCTTCGCGGGCGATCATCGCCTCCAGGTCATCGACGCAATGGGCCACAAAATCGGCCTCGGACATATCCGCATCTTCGCGACCGTAATAATAGGGCGCTGTCGTGTGCAGGATATTGTCCAGCGGCAGGTCGAACTTGTTGTGGAAAAAGCTCAGCCCCGTCAGCGATCCGGTCATCAGACCGGCGCCGTGATACCCGCGCCAGCGCGAGATGATCTTTTTCTTTTCGGGGCGCCCCAGAATGTTGTTGTAGTACCAGACCATCTTGATGTTGGTCTCGTTGGCATCCGATCCGGACAGCCCGAAATACACCTTGGACATGTGCGCCGGCGCACGGTCCATCACCATCTTGGACAGCGTGATCGAGGCTTCGGTGCCGTGCCCGGCATAGGCATGATAATAGGCAAGTTGATGGGCCTGCGCGGCAATCGCCTCGGCTATCTCGGTACGGCCGTACCCGACATTCACGCAATAAAGCCCCGCAAACGCGTCAAGCAACCGGTTGCCGTCGCGATCTTCGATAAAAACGCCTTTGCCGCCGGTGATTATCCGCTGTGGGGCCTCGCCGCGGGCAAATTGCCCAAGATGCGTCGAAGGGTGGAAGAAATTCTCACGGTCCCAGCGGGCCAATTCGTCATTCGTCAACATCTGCATGTCCTTTGCATCAACCGATTTGCGTCCGCGCTACTCCCATCGGGTTTTTGCAGGTTTTTCAACCCTCAACCAACGGCTGCCGGCCTTTTGAAGGTGATTTGATGCCCCTGCCCCCTGACGCGGTCGTGTGAGGCCCTGTTGGGCACGACGCGCGGTTGCCTCTTTCCTTCAGGGCGCAAAACACGCAAAGTTGCACAAATCAAAAAATCCGAAGGGCCCCATGACCCATATTCTCGCTATCGACCAAGGCACAACGTCTTCGCGTGCAATTGTATTTAACGCCGACATGACGATCAAAGCCGCGGCACAAGAAGAATTCCCGCAGCATTTCCCGGATTCAGGGTGGGTCGAGCATGATCCCGAGGATCTGTGGACGAGCACCGTCAGCACCTGTCGCACGGCTCTCGACAAGGCGGGGCTGGGCGCGCAAGACATCGCCGCCATCGGCATCACGAACCAGCGCGAAACGACGCTGGTCTGGGAGCGTGCAACCGGACGCCCCGTTTACAATGCCATCGTCTGGCAAGACCGGCGCACCGCCGGCTTTTGCCGCACCCTCGTGGCCGGCGGCCACGCCCCGATGATCACCGCCCGTACCGGGCTTTTGGCAGACCCCTATTTCTCGGGAACCAAGCTGAAATGGATCCTCGACCACGTGGAGGGGGCACGCACCCGCGCGCGCAACGGTGAACTGCTTTTTGGCACCGTCGACAGCTATCTGATCTGGAAGCTTACGGGCGGCAAGGTCCACGTGACCGATGCCACCAATGCCGCACGCACCCTGCTTTACGACATCCACAAAGGCCGCTGGAGCCAGTCGATCTGTGAGTTGTTCGATATCCCGCCGCAAATGTTGCCAGAGGTCAAAGACTGCGCCGCCGATTTCGGCATGACAGAGGCCGGCCTTTTCGGACATCCGATCCCGATCCTCGGGGTGGCCGGTGATCAACAGGCCGCCACCATCGGACAGGCCTGTTTCGAGCCGGGGATGTTGAAATCCACCTATGGAACCGGATGCTTTGCCCTGCTCAATACCGGCGACACGCCTGTTGCATCGACCAACCGGCTGCTGACAACCATCGCGTATCAATTCGACGGCAAACCGACCTATGCGCTTGAAGGGTCGATCTTTATCGCGGGCGCGGTCGTGCAATGGTTGCGCGACGGGTTGCAGATTATCGACGCCGCACCGCAAACCCAATCGCTTGCCGAAACTGCTGATCCGAACCAGAATGTCATTCTGGTGCCGGCCTTTGTCGGGCTTGGCGCGCCGTATTGGAACCCCGATTGCCGCGGCGCAATGTACGGGCTGACCCGCGGCACCGGTCCCGCCGAAGTGGCCCGCGCGGCACTCGAAAGTGTGGGTTTCCAGACCCGCGACCTGCTGGAGGCGATGCAGGCTGACTGGTCAACACGCGCAGGCGACGCCACTTTGCGCGTTGACGGTGGCATGAGTGCCAGCGACTGGACCATGCAGTTCGTGTCCGACATCATCGGCGCCCCTGTCGACCGGCCAAAGGTTCCCGAGACAACGGCGCTGGGCGTGGCATGGCTTGCGGGAATGCGCGCCGGTGTCTATCCCGACCAAAGTGGCTTTGCAAAAAGCTGGGCGCTTGACCGGACGTTCACACCACAGATGGACACCGCGCTGCGCGACAGCCGTTATGCGGCGTGGAAACGGGCCGTTGCGGCCACAATGACAGTCTGAAGGACCCCTAAAAAATGGACTCACCGACCCTGCGCAGGTTTCTGACGGATGCCAACCGCCCCGATCCGCTGGATGCCAATCTGATTTTCCTGCTCGAAGACGTCGCCAGCGCGTGCCGCACGATCGCAAACCACATCCGCAACGGCGCCTTCAGAGGCATCCTCGGGTCCAGCCAGAGCACGAATGTTCAGGGCGAGACCCAGAAAACGCTCGATATTCTGGCCGATGAGGAATTCACCCGTATCTGTTCGAACAGCCCGCGCCTTGCGGCGCTGATCTCCGAAGAGGTCGACGAGGTGACATGGCTCAAAGACCCCGAGCCGGGCGACTACCTGCTGTATTTCGACCCGCTGGACGGATCATCGAACCTTGACGTGAACCTGTCGGTCGGCTCGATTTTTGCCGTTATGCAGGTCGAGGAGGGCGAAGGCAGGGATGTTTTGCACAAAGGCACCCGTCAGGTCTGTGCAGGGTATTCGGTATACGGGCCGTCGACGATGCTGGTGCTGACCACAGGGCACGGCGTGACCGGATTTACCAATCGCCACGGCACAGGCGATTTTCGCCTGACCCACCCCGACATGACGATTCCCGAAAAGACCGCCGAATTTGCGATTAACATGTCGCGCTACCGGATGTGGGAAGAGCCGGTACGCCGGTATATCGACGAATGCGTTGCCGGCGACACCGGCCCACGGGGCAAAGCGTTCAATATGCGCTGGACCGCGTCGATGGTGGCCGATGTGCACCGCATTCTGACCCGTGGCGGGGTATTTTTGTACCCCACCGACAGCGGCAATCGCAAAGCGGGCGGCAAGTTGCGGCTGATGTACGAGGCCAATCCGATGGCGATGCTGGTGGAGAATGCCGGCGGGATCGCCACGACCGGCCGGCAGCGGATCCTCGACATCCCCCCGTCGGGACCGCATCAAAGGGTGTCTGTCATGTTGGGCTCGGTCGAAGAAATCAACCTTTTGACCCAATACCACACCCAAGCCGACGCAAAATCCGACTAGCTCGTCACAAAACAACCTTGCCTGCCAGACCGGAGCAATAATGAAACCTTTCAGCCTTCTCACACCGACCAGAATCGTTTTCGGGCGGGACACCGCAGCAAACGCACATCACGACGTTCGCGCCTTTGGACAGCGTGTGGTCCTTGTGCGGGGCGGGGCGGTGGCATGGGTTGACGGGTTTGCGCAACGCTTGACACAAGGCGGGGGCGTCTTGACCACGATTGTCGTGCAGACCGAACCTGACCTGCCGGCGCTGGAAAGCGCGTTGGACATTGTGCGCAAGTCCGGGGCAGATGTCATCGTTTCAGTGGGCGGTGGCTCTGTGCTGGATCTTGGCAAGGCCATTGCGGCGCTGGCACCGGGGCGCCGTGCTGCGCTCGACCACCTGGAGGTCGTGGGCGCGGGCCTGCCGCTGGATCATGCCCCCCTGCCCTTTGTCGCGATCCCCACGACCGCCGGCACCGGTGCCGAGATGACCAAGAACGCGGTTATTTCGGTGCCCGGGCACGGACGAAAGGTATCGTTGCGCGATGACCGGATGCTTGCGGATCTGGCAATTGTCGATCCGGCCCTGACCGACAACAGCCCGCGCGCGGTGACGCTTGCTTCGGGGCTTGATGCCATTACCCAAGTGATCGAGCCGTATCTGTCGTGCCGTGCCAACCCCCTTACCGATGCTCTGTGCCGCGCTGCAATTCCGCGCGGGCTGAACGCGTTGGCACAGTTGATGGAGGCCGAAAACCCCGCCGCGCGCGACGATCTGGCCTTAACCAGCTTTACCAGCGGGATCGCACTGGCCAATTCGGGGCTGGGTGCGGTTCACGGGTTGGCAGGGGTGCTTGGCGGGCGGATCGGCGCGCCGCACGGGGCATTGTGCGGCCGGCTCCTACCGCCGGTTCTGGCGATGAACCTGAAGGCATGTCAACGCGCCGGACATCCGGTAGAGCGTTTCCAAGAGGTTGCTGTGTGGATTGCACAGGCACTGGGCGGGGATGAAACGGCGGCTGTCGCGACGTTGGAGAGCCGCATGTCCAACTGGGGTTTGCCGCGCCTCGGGCAGATGGGATTAACGGCCGGCGCGCTTGATGCGATCGCCAGCGAGGCCGAAGCGTCGTCTTCGATGAAGGGCAACCCCGTCGCGCTGAAGCGTGAAGCATTGGTCGAAATCATGGCTGCCGCACTCTGACGTCACCCGCTTTGCAACACAGGCTGCCAAGGCTGTAAAACGGCTCCGCTCAGGGGCCCGTCAGGGATGTCTTTGCCTTTGTGCAAAGCCCCCGCCACCCCGATCCGGCCCTGCTCCCCCGCCCGGAAATCTTGCCCAAACAAAACTGTTGACAAAAACCGGTCAATCCTTGACCAATGCTGTAATGGTTAGACCATTGGTGCAACCGGTTAAGCGAAGGCAAAATTCGCAACCCGTTTCCACTTGGGAGGAGAAACGGATGTCAAACGGCGTGAATGCTGCGATGACGCAATTGCGGGCATGGTTGGCCCAAGCGGAAACCGACTCCGGCGCAAAACTTCCGGCAGAGCGCGAGTTATGCGCCGTGTTGGGCGTATCGCGCGGCGACCTGCGCAAGGTTCTTTCCGTTCTCGAAAAGGAAGGTGCACTGTGGCGTCAGGTTGGCAAGGGCACCTTTGTCGGCCCCAAGCCGGAGACCGAGGACCTTACCTCGTTGTCGGCAATCGCCGCACGCAGCAGCCCCGGAGAAGTCATTCGCGCCCGCCTGAAATTCGAACCCGTTCTGGCAGCCGAAGCCGCGGTGAATGCCAGCGCGGAAAACCTTGAGGAAATGAAAGGCAGCATCCTCGGCTCTCGTGCTGCGCGGACATGGCGCGAATACGAAACCTGCGACAACTGGTTTCACCGCGTGGTCGCGCGCTCGGCTGGGAATGTGTTGTTGCTGTCGCTTTTTGACCAGATGAACGCGGTGCGACGGGCGGTCGTGTGGTCGCGCGGGCGCAATGACCAAAGCTGCCCCCCCGAAAATCACCACAGCTTTTTTGAACATGACGCCATTTTTGACGCGATTGTCAGGCGCGATGCCGCACGCTCGCATGAAGCAATGCATCGTCATCTGAGTTCTGTCGAGACAGCGCTTATGGCCCGCAAGGTAGCCGCAGAATGAGTGTTGGGCGGGCCGTCGTATTTTCCGGATCGGAGACAGGACAATGGTAGCATTGACACTGGGCACGTGGGATCACGACCGCGTCATGGCGCTTCATGACGGTCGGGTGACGATCCCCGATGTTACGTTGGCGTGCGAGGTCCACCCGACGGCGAAACTTTTTCCGTGGGCCGTGCAGGACGCGCGCTTTGATGTCACCGAGATGTCTGTATCGAGCTATGTTTTGCAATTGTCGCGCGGCGGGTCCGATTACACCGCTATTCCGGCATTTGTGAGCCGCGCCTTTCGCCACGCGGGCTTTTTTGCGCGCGCGGGTTCGGGCATCACGTCGCCGGCCGACTTTGCGGGTCGCACCATCGGTGTTCCAGAATACCAGATGACGGCCGCGCTTTGGATGCGGGGCATTTTGTCGGATGAATACGGGGTTGATTGCTCGAAAATCCGCTGGCGGACAGGGGCGTTGGACGAAGGGATCCGGCGCGAGCGGCTGGAGCTGGCCCTGCCGCCGGACATGGTAGTGGAGCCTATTCGCGACGGCGAAACCTTGCAGGATCTGCTGCTCGCCGGAGAGATCGACGGCCTGCTTGCGCCCAAGCCACCAGCCGCGTTTTTGCGCGGCGACACGAACCTCGTGCGGCTGTTCCCTGATTTCGAGGCCGCCGAGCAGGCCTATCACCGCAAAACCGGGTTTTTCCCGATCATGCACCTGATCGGGCTGCGCAAATCCATCGCCCAAGAGCACCCTTGGCTGCCACGCGCGCTTTTTGACGGGTTTGTCGCGTCGCGGGATCTGGCCATGGCGCGCTTGCGGTCTGTCTGGCTCGGCAATGCGAACCGTCTGTCATTGCCGTGGCTGGGCGCATCAATGGAGCGGACGCTTGCAACCCTCGGCCCTGATTACTGGTCGTATGGTTTCAAAACAAACCGGCACGAGATCGACGCGATCTGCCGCTACTCCATGGAGCAGCATCTGGCCGCCGCTCGCGTGGCCCCCGAAGACCTGTTTCACGACACGTTGCTGGACAGTTGACCTGTCCGGCCTGCATCCGGCCACGCCGGCAACCCCACAACAAACCCGCCACGGCTGCGCAAGCCTGCGGGAACAATGATCAAGAAATGCGCATATTATCATAAACGGAGGTAACTATGACCAAAACGACATCAATGAACCGACGCGGTTTTCTGAAAACAACGGCTGCGGCCTCGGGCATTGCGCTTGCGATGCCTGGCATCGCGCGGGCACAACAATTCCCCGCGAGCAACATGAACGTGATTATCCCGACTGCCGAAGGTGGCGGCGCAGACCGTAATTTCCGTGCATTTACAAGCATCTGGAAGACCAAGCTGGGCACCGAGTTCGAGCCGGGCTACTACCCCGGAGCGTCAGGGCGGGTCGGCTACGAGATCTACATGGGCAAAAGCGAACCAAATGCCTATAACCTGATCTTCGGCAACATGGGTCCGGAAGTGTTGAACTGGGCGATGCAGCGCCCGAGCTTTGACATCGACGACTATTTCTACTTCGGCCGTGTTGATACCGACCCGTGCTGTTTGTTTGTGGGGGCCGAAAGCTCGCTCAAGACGATGGACGATATTGTCTCCGAGGGCAAAAAGCGCCGACTGAACGTCGGCACCAGCCGGATGGCGCACCCCGCCTCTATCGGGCTGCTGGCACTGGGCGAAAAGATCGGGGTCGACTTCAACCTGATCCCGCTGAAGGGCGGCAAAGGAACGGTTGCCGGTGCTGTGACCGGCGAGGTCGATTTCTCGGTCCTGACATCCGGCTCGGCCATTGCGGCGGGAGATTCGGTTAAAACACTGCTCGTCTTCGGCGAGAACCGTGTCGGGGAGCGGCTGGACAATGCGCCCAACATCAACGACGCTTTCGGCATGGACCTGCCTGAAATGCTTTCGGCACGTGCGTTCGGCATTCACAAAAAGGCCGCTGACGATTTCCCCGACCGCCTCGAGGTGCTGACCCGCACCTTCCGCGAAACATTCGAGGATCCTGCCCTGCTTGACGCCTATATCGCCTCGAAGGGTACACCGGAGTATCTGAACTATGGCGGCATCGAGGAATGCGAGACATTCAAATCGGCCATGCTCGAGCTTGGTGAGCGCTACAAGCCGCTTTTGAGCGGCGCGTGATCCACATCTGATCTGCGTCTGATCAGCATCGGGGCGGGCCTTTGCACCTTGCGTTGGCCCGCCTGCGATCTTTCCCCCGTCTTCCAATTCGATGTTGTGTCCTGTCGGGACCCAGAAAGGCTTTGCAATGCCATCGGAAAACTTAAAGCCCCGCCAACAGCTCGGCGCGGAACTGGTGATCCCAGTGGTCGCAGTTGTTTTCACCTTTTACTATTTCAGCACGATCTGGAGCTCGACCTGGCTCGCCAAGATCAGCGCATTTTTCATCGGTGGCATCCTGCTTGCCGTTTGCAGCGTTTTCTTTCTGCGGTGCTTTCTGATCTACAAACGCGGTGAAGGAACGCTTGGGTTTGCCACCCTGTTCAACCGGAACGATATCACGTCCGGGCGGATCGGGCTTTTGGTGACGACCGTCGGCTATACCGTCTTTATCGACAAGCTGGGGTTTACGCTTGCGACCTTTTTGTTCCTGTCGCTCAGCATGGCAATTCTGGGGCGGGGCAAGCGGCTTGTCCTGATCACCACGATTTCGCTTTTGATGTCTCTGGGCGGTTGGGCTGTCTTTATCTACGCATTCGAGACGCGGTTTCCGCGGGGCCTGTTCGAGGATTTCATGAAGGCGGCATTGGCAAATGGATAATACAGCTTCGCTTCTGCTCGAGGTCTTTATCGAGACCATCGGTTATTGGTATGTCATCATTCCAACCATTTTTCTGGGATTGATCGTCGGAGGAATTCCGGGGTTCAGCGCGGCGAACACGATCATCATCCTGATGCCTCTGACCTTGTCCATGAACCTTGAAACCGGCCTTGTTTTCATGGTGTCGCTCTATTGCTCTGCGCGCATGGGGGCGGGTATTCCGGCGATCCTTGTGAATATTCCCGGCACCGCGGGGGCGGCCGCCACGCCACTTGACGGATATCCGATGGCCAAAGCGGGCCGCGGACAAGAGGCATTGGCAATCTCGTTTGTGGCCTCGTGCCTTGGCGGGCTGCTCACCACGATCCTTGCGCTGATCACAATGCCAATTCTGGCGCGTGTCGGCTTTTACATGCACTCGGTCGAGATGGTCGTGGTGATGTTGTTCGGCATCTCGCTGATCGCCTCGATTGCGGCGCAGGACATGCTCAAGGGGCTGATCGCGGGCTTCTTTGGCCTGATGATCGGCTTTATCGGCACCGACTCGATCTGGGCCACGCCGCGAGGCACGTTTGGCGTGCTCGAGCTTTACGACGGTGTGCCGCTGATCCCGGCGCTTGTGGGGCTGTTTGCCGTCTCGGAAGCATTCATCA
>JBLHUT010000053.1:0-14908 GCA_047629975.1 Paracoccaceae bacterium | reverse complement strand
AGAAATAGACGATGACAAAAAAGCTGACCCAGTGCAGCCATTTCAAAGCTGTGCGCCGTGTGATCATACTAGAACCCCATTGGCGGAGGAGGTGGCAAAATGGTAAAGAGCTGTGCCAGTTCCTGAACATCGTCAGCCGTTTTCCATCCGTCCTGACCGGCAGTCCAGACAAAGGTGTCGCGGTCAAACGTGCCTTCTTGCACCATGCGACCCAATCTGGCCTTGGAGTACGGACCCGAGGTCTGGCCGTTTTTGGCAAGATGCCAAACATGCTCTACCGGTGGTGGGGGCGGCGGGGGTGCAGAGTAGGAAGGAGCGGCCGCTGCCGGTTGTGGCTGCGCCGCGCCCCATGGTCCGGTTTGGTGCGGCTGGTTTTGTGGTTGGGATTGGCCCAGCATATTGGCCATCGCCATGCCCATACCCATGCCAAGACCCGCGCCCATGCCGCCCCCGCCCGACGGGTTCTGGGCCGCTGCGGTCATGGCTTCGGCGGCTGAATATTGCGTAAAACGCCCCAGGTCTCCTGCCAGCCCCATTGACGTGCGCTTATCAAGCGCGGCTTCGACGGCGGGCGGCAAAGAGATGTTTTCAATATAGAGTTCAGGCAACGACAGGCCATATTCGGCCAGTGTCTGACTGACTTGACTGGCGATAAGTTTGCCCATCTCGGCTGTGTTGGCCGCCATATCAAGAACCGGAATGCCCGAGCTGGCCATCACGCGACTGGCCTGTTGCACGATGATATTGCGGATCTGGTAGCTGATTTCGTCCATCGTGAATTCGCCGTCGGTCCCGACAATCTCTGTCATGAACCGCGCAGGCTCGGTGATGCGCACGCTATACGTTCCGAAGGCGCGAATGCGGGTTGGCCCGAATTCGGGATCGCGCAGCATAACGGGGTTTTTGGTGCCCCACTTGAGATCGTTGAATCGCGTTGTCGAGACAAAATAGATCTCGGATTTGAACGGGCTTTTGAAGCCGTGATCCCAATGCTGTAACGATGTCATGATCGGCATGTTGTTGGTTTCAAGCATGTAGAGTCCGGGCGTGAATACATCCGCCAACTGGCCTTCATGAACGAACACGGCCGCCTGTCCCTCGCGGACAGTCAGTTTGGCGCCGTATTTGATCTCGTGCCCTTCACGCTCGAAACGCCAAACCATGGTGTCGCGGGTGTCATCCGTCCAATGGATCACATCAATGAACTGGCCGGCGAGAAAATCGAAAATACCCATTGGGGGCTCCCTGAACTGCGTGGTTTAGCTATCGCCGCCCATCGTTTCCTCCAACAGTTCGGAGGCAAGGTTGGCGACAATCGGTCGGGCTTGTGCGGCGGTCATACCGGGCACAAGCCGGTCATCGTAAAGTATGCGAAGCAAAAGTTCGTCATGTTCGGTCAACAGGCCGAATTCCTCGTCGTCGTTAAAGATCGAGGGCCGTGCGGCGGGGCTGTCATTGGACAGGCCAAGCCCCTGTGCGATTTCCTCGTGCAGGCAGGCCGTGCGCAATAGATCGGGGTGTTCGGCGCGGATCACGGCCACGGCCTTGCGAAACTGTGTGTCCGAGCCTGTCGAAAAGGTCGAAACAACACAAAAAATCTCGCGGCCCAGTCCCTCGATCTGTCGCACGGTGCTGTCGTCGATACCCGGCATCAGCTGGTGCAATTGTGGCCCGACGCCGCGGCGTTCGTCCTCCGACAGGATAAGCACAAAGAAATTCGGATCGTTGTTTGAAAAGCTGACCGGATGGCCGGTGGCCCGTGCCAGCTGCCGCGTATAGCGGGCGACCGTTGTCGTGTCCGACTGCCGTGTCGCATCCGGAACGCTTGGTCCGAACTGGACAGACACCCGCACGGGCTGGTCCCAGCGTTTCAGCACGGTGGGGGCTTGTTTGGCAATCAAACGCCCACCGCTGCGGGTATATTCCTCGAACAGGGCGATTTTGATGAAGTTATCTGTCAGGTTGCGGGCGTTGAACGGAACATCAGGGCCGCCCCGATCCTGCCGCAGCAGACCTTGACCCAGCAGATCGGCCTGAACCTGTCGGTAGTGGCGGCGCAGGGCGCGGCTTTCGGCTGACGGAGGGGCGACCGGCGGGGTGGCTGTGGCTGGCGGCGCCGGTTGGACCGCGCCAAAAGGCACCGGTTGCGCACAGCCCGACACCAGCGCGATCAAACACGCCAGAACCATAAACAAGATGCCGGACTGCGCCATTTTCAGGCCTCAGGTAGACGGAACAGAGGTCGCCGCGGTGTCGCCCAAGCCGGTCTTGCGCGCCTTGGCGCTGGCCAACGTGTCGCGCAGCTCGACCTCCATTTTTTGAAGCTCGACCTCGGCATCGGCGCGCTTGCGCTTGCCGTCGTCGGCAATTTGCAGGCTTTCTTCGATGGTTGCGACCAATTCCGCATTCGCGATTTTGACGGCCTCGATGTCAAAGACGCCGCGCTCCATCTCTTCGCGTACGACACGGTTTGTCTCGCGCAGGTTTTTTGCGTTGGCGGTCAGCAATTCGTTGGTCAGATCATTGGCCGAACGTACGGCCTCGGCGGCCTCGCGGGAGCGTTGGATCGTGACAGCCTGTGCAAGCTGTGTTTCCCAAAGCGGCACGGTATTGACCAGCGTCGAGTTGATCTTGGTGACCAGAGATTTGTCGTTTTCCTGCACCAGCCGGATCGAGGGCAGCGATTGCATCGTCACCTGCCGGGTCAGCTTCAGGTCATAGATCCGCCGCTCCAGATCGTCGCGCGCGGCGCGCAAATCACGCAATTCTTGCGATTTTATAACTTTGTCGTCCTCGGGGGCGGCGGTCACCTCGGCCTCCTTGGCGGGGATCACGGTTTGATCCAGTTGTTCGATCTTTTCGGTGCCCGCCGCGATATAAAGCGCCAGTTCGTCATAAAAATCGAGCGTCTTTTCATACAGCATATCAAGTGATTTGATGTCTTTGAGCAAAGTATGCTCATGGGTCAGCAAGGTGCCGGTGATGGCGTCGATCTGGCCTTGGACATCCTCGAATTTTGCAAGAAAATTAGCGAACGGTGCGGCGCGTCCTGTCAATTTCTCCCACCAGCTGCGCTTGCGGCGCACGTCCAGCTCGCTGACGGAAAACCCGCGAATGGTCGTGACCATCGCACGCAGGCTGTCGCCGGCGGGGCCGACGTCCTTGTTCTTCACATCCGCCAGCATGGCTTGCGAAATGGTTTGCAGCTCTGCCTGTGCGCCCGACCCGAAAGAGACAATGGACGTGGTGTTGGTCATGTCGATTTCGTCCATGCGCCGCTGGATTTCGGCACCAACCGGGGCTGCGGCCTCTTTGAACGGGACAATCGCATTGGCGTCACTTGGCTCTGCCAGAATTGCGGTGGTGACTTTTTCGACTTCTGCCAGCTCGGCTTGTGCTTTTTGACGAATTTTTTCGGACATAATACTACCTTTACTATTGATTCGCGCTCTTGGGGTGGTGCACCCCTTCGCGCTCTAACCGTTCCCGCAGAACCTCGATCTCGATGTCCAGATCACTGCGATCGCCTTCCAGCATCTTTTCGGTCCGTGCGGTAAATGTCCGCTCCAGATCATCCAGAAGCTGCTCGAAATCCGAGCGTGCACCCGCATCGCCATTGCGCCCGTAAATATCGGCGAACTTGGATGTCGCGTCGCGCGCGCCCAACAGATACACGCTCAGATACTTTCGCGCACCCGTCAGGTCACGCGGATCGTCTTCGATTGTGCGAAACATCGTGCGCGCTGTGGCCTGAAACCGGGCAACGCGGTCGACCAAAGTCCGGTCTCCGGCGCGTATGATCGCGTCGGACATTGCAGACAGGTATTGCTCGGCCTCGGTGACGGCCTTGGCCACACGGTCCTGCTGGAAGGTGTCTATTCCCTCCATGCCTTTGTCTTTCATGGGGTCAAGACCAAAGGAAAACAGGTGGAGGCCAAACCCAAGAGCCCCAATAATCACGGGATTCAAAAGACTTGCGTCCGGGGCAAAGCTGGCCAGCGCAAGCCCTGCCGCCATAAGCCCCGACCCGAACAGCTTGCGCGGGATAGCCGGACGGCGGGAAACCTTGCGCGCGTCATAGGCATCCTGCGCCGTCAGCCCCTCGCGGGTCAGCCATGCAGCGAGCATCAAAAGACCGAAAGCACACAAATCAACCGCCAACCCGACCGGACCTGCGGTAAAAGCCGTGAACAACAACGGCGTCGGCGCAAAAAACAGCATATTTGTCCGCCCCCGCGCACGGTGCGGACGTTGCCCGGCAAATGCATTGGGTGGCGGGGCTTCTTTGCGTGATGAGGGAGGGGAAGGAGCCTGCGCGCTGCCTTTCGGGCTAAAGCGGCCGCCGAAACGGTTTGTCATCACATCCCTCCCGTGGCGCTTGCATAAAGGATCAAGCACAGCAGGATAAAGAAAGACACTTTTTGTAGCCCGCGATCAGACATAACGCCCCTGTTTCAAGTTCTGCTCCCTAAATGGGTATGCACCACCTATATCCCAAGCCTGCAGCGTCGGCTAGGCGGAACGAATGTCCAGCCTTTGAACGTAAATGGGTGTTTTGGCGGGGGTCTGGGTTTGCAAGAAAGGGCTGCGTCAGCTTTGGTTGCGGGCCTGTTTTTCGGCAATGCCTGACGTGCCTTCGCGGCGCACCAGTTCGGCGACGATATCGGACAGCGCCACATCGCGCGCGGCACACATGACCAGCAGGTGGAACAACACGTCGGCGGCTTCGCCTGTCAGCGCGTCTTTGTCGCCCTTCACGGCTTCGATGATCGCCTCGATGGCTTCCTCACCAAATTTCTCGGCACATTTTTCGGGGCCCTTGGCCAACAGTCGCGCCGTCCACGAGCCATCGGGATCGGCGGTTTTGCGCGCCTCGATTGTGGCGGCAAGCCGGTCCAGCGCGCTCACGAGAGCCTCATGGGGATGCCGGCGGCGGCCATGTGGGATTTGGCCTCGGCAATCGTGAAATCGCCAAAGTGAAAGATCGAGGCGGCCAGCACGGCACTTGCCTTGCCCTCGGTCACGCCCTCGACAAGGTGATCCAGCGTGCCAACCCCGCCCGAAGCGATCACCGGCACCGTAACGGCCTCGGCGATGGCGCGGGTAAGCGGCAGGTTGAACCCCGCGCGGGTGCCGTCGCGGTCCATCGAGGTCAACAAAATCTCGCCGGCGCCTTTTTCGACGACCGTGCGGGCAAATTCAACGGCATCGATGCCGGTGGCGCGGCGTCCGCCGTGGGTGAAAATCTCCCACTTTCCGGGGGCCACGGTCTTTGCGTCGATCGCCACGACAATACACTGGGTGCCGAACCTGTTGGCGGCCTCTGCCACCACATCGGGGTTTGCGACCGCCGCAGAGTTGAAGCTGACCTTGTCAGCACCGGCCAGCAACAGGCGGCGCACGTCTTCGTGGGTGCGCACCCCGCCGCCGATGGTCAGGGGCATGAAGCACTGCTCGGCGGTGCGGGTGACAAGGTCGTACATCGTGCCGCGGTTTTCGTGGGTCGCGTTGATGTCGAGAAAGCAAAGCTCGTCCGCGCCCGCCGCGTCATACGCTGTTGCGGCCTCGACGGGGTCGCCTGCGTCAATCAGGTCTACGAAATTCACGCCTTTGACGACACGACCGTCTTTGACATCGAGGCAGGGGATGATGCGGGTTTTAAGCATGATGGAACTGTGCCTTGAAGCGGAGGCTATGCCAAGGGCACGCAGCAGGGTTTGCGCATTTTTGTCGCAAAACCGGCCCGCGTGCCAGCGTGGCATGTGCCAAGGTGGAAAGGTTACGCCTGTAACAGCGCAAGGGCTGCTGCAAGGTCGATCGCGCCGTCATAAAGCGCCCGCCCCGAGATGGCCCCCGCGATCACGCCTGTGGCTTGCAGCGTGCTCAGGTCGGCCATCGACGACACGCCGCCCGAGGCAATGACGGGAATGGACGTTGCGCGGGCAAGCGCTTGGGTGGCGGCAATGTTGGGGCCTTGCATTGCGCCGTCGCGGTCGATGTCGGTGTAGATAATCGCGGCAATGCCCGCGTCTTCGAATTGTCGTGCCAGATCGGTGACCTGCATCGTGGTTTCCTCGGCCCAGCCCCGCGTGGCAACAAAGCCGTTGCGCGCATCCAGCCCGACGGCGACCTGCCCGGGAAAGGCGCGAGCGGCCTGACGCACAAGATCGGGGTTCTCGACCGCGACCGTGCCAAGGATCACGCGGGCGATGCCTGCGGTGAGCCACATCTCGATGGTTGCAAGGTCGCGAATGCCGCCGCCCAATTGCGCAGGCACGGTTGTGTCGGCAAGGATCGCACGCACCGCAGCGGCGTTTACGGGTTGCCCTTCGAACGCGCCGTTCAGGTCGACCAGATGCAACCACTGGCAGCCCGCCGCCTCAAACGCGCGGGCCTGCGCGGCAGGGTCGTCGCCGAACACCGTCGCCTTGTCCATGTCACCTTTGAGCAAGCGCACGCATTGGCCGTCTTTGAGGTCGATTGCGGGATAAAGGATCATGGCGCTACCAGTTCTGTTGGATCGGGGCTGTTGGATCGGGACGGGACGGTCACAAAGACAGACGCGGGCGCTATGACACACGCCGTGGGCCGTGCGCAAGGACCCAACGTCATCCTTGTCAGGATACGCGCCCCGGGGTCATGCTGTTCCAAACACGCAAGGAGACGGAAATGAAACAGGTTTTGATAGTGGCAGGAGCCATGATTTTGGCTGCGGGGGCAGCATTTGCCGCCGATCCGGTCGAGGGAACATGGAAAACCCAACCCGGAGATGATGGCGCGTATGGCGCGGTCATGATTTCAACTTGCGGGGCGCATTTGTGCGGGGTTCTGGGCAAGGCCTATAACCAGGCCGGCAAAGAAGTCGCCAGCCCGAATGTCGGGCGCCAGATGATCTGGGATATGCGTGCAGACGGCGGCGGCGCCTATTCGGGGGGCAAAATCTGGGCGCCGGATCGTGACAAGACTTATAAATCAAAAATGGCGCTGACCGGCGATATGCTTGAGGTCAAAGGATGCGTTTTCGGGATTTGCCGGGGGCAGACCTGGACGCGTCTGAAGTAAAGTTTACGCGGCGTTCAGGGGGACCATTGCAGGAAATTGGCGATCATCCGCAGACCTGTTGCCTGACTTTTCTCGGGATGGAACTGCGTGCCGATTTTCGTATCGCGCCCGATAATGGCCGTGACGTCCCCCGCATAATCCACATAGGCAAGCCGGTCAGCGGGGTTTTGAACAACCACATGATATGAGTGAACAAAATACGCGTGATCGCCGGTTGAAATGCCGTCAAGAACGGGGTGTGCACCTGACACAACCAGATCGTTCCACCCCATGTGAGGCACCTTCAGGGACGGGTCCGTGCGCACAATCGGCACGCATTCACCCGGTACCCAGCCAAACCCTGCTGTATCGACATGCTCGCGGCCCCACGTCGTCATCATCTGCATCCCGATGCAAATGCCCATAAACGGCCGTCCCTTTTGCTCCACCGTCTCCAGCAGTGCCTCGAACAGGCCCGCCCGTTCAGTCAGCGCGGTTTTGCACGATGGAAACGCGCCGTCTCCGGGCAGGACGACACGATCTGCGCGCAGCACGTCCTCGGGGCGGTTGCTGACAAGGACCTCGCCTGCGCCGGTTTGTGTGGCCATCCGGTGAAACGCTTTTTCGGCGGAATGCAGATTGCCGCTGTCGTAATCTATCAGGACTGTCAGCATGGGATTAAAGGCTGCCTTTCGTCGAGGGGATGGCATCAGCCTTGCGCGGGTCGGTTTCAAGCGCATCACGCAAGGCACGGGCCACCGCCTTGAAGGCGGCCTCGGCAATGTGGTGGCTGTTGAAGCCGTGCAATTGGTCCACATGCAGCGTTATGCCGCCATGGGTGCTGAGGGCCTGAAAAAACTCGCGCACGAGTTCAGTGTCAAAGGTTCCTATCTTCTGCGTGGGAAACGACACGTTCCAGATCAGAAACGCCCGACCGGAAAGATCAAGCGCGGCACGGACCTGAGCGTCATCCATGGGCAGGTGACAGGAGCCATAGCGGCGGATTCCGCGCTTGTCACCCAGCGCCTGAGTAAGAGCCTGACCGATCGCTATGCCGGTGTCTTCCACGCTGTGGTGGTCGTCGATGTGCAGATCGCCCGAGGTGCGCACCTTCAGGTCGATCAGGGCATGGCGCGCCAGTTGGTCGAGCATGTGATCAAAAAATCCAACGCCCGTCTGGTTGTCGTATTGACCCGACCCGTCCAGATCGATGGTTACGGCGATATCGGTCTCGGCAGTTTTTCTGGTGATCGTTGCGCGACGCATTGGGCTATCCCTGTTGTGACCTGTCGTCTTTAATGCAGTCGGGTGCACATGTGAAGTGGCCCGCTGAACAGCGTGCCGTACTTTGGTTCAACCCGGGTGACATGGCTTTGAAAAGGTGCCGTACACGTTTGGCGCCGGTCCGTGGCGCCACACCGTTACACCGGAGAAGCCAGAAACCACAAAGGCCGCCCGAAGGCGGCCTTGTTTCGCTAACCGTGGGTAATCGGTTAATTGGAGCGGGCGAAGAGATTCGAACTCTCGACCCTAACCTTGGCAAGGTTATGCTCTACCCCTGAGCTACGCCCGCTTCCTTGATCGGGGATGTAGCTGTCTGCTCCGACGGGTTCAAGCGGTTTTTTGCATGCAGGCAAGGAAAGTTTCGCCAACCCCCGAAACGGGTCTGTTTTTAGACCTGTCATAGACGCAAACGCCACGTGTCTGTGCGTATCTGCCAGCTCTCCGCTGCATATCACAAAACTGCGCTATCCATCCCCGCGTCAGGTTCCCGAATGCCGGTACGCGTCAAAAGCGGGCACTAATCAGAGCCGCCACATCTGTACCCTGCCGCACTGCAATTTGGCTGGCTGTCAGCGCGGCGGCGTAAGACTTCAAAAAGTCAGACGCGCGACGCCGCAGACGCAGGTGGCACCGCCACCTGCCACGCCCAACAGCTTGCCCCCGCGGCTTTGCCGCGACGGGTCAGGTGGCGGGAGCCCGCCGTTCAGGCTTCCATCGCTTCGAGTTCGTCAATGAAGCCTGAAATCATCCCCAGCCCTTTGGCCCAGAACTCCGGATCGCTCGCATCCAGCCCAAAGGGAGCCAAAAGGTCCTTGTGATGCTTGGACCCGCCTGCCTTGAGCATGTCGAAATACTTTTGCTGGAAGCCTTCGTCGCCGTCCTCATAGACCGCATAAAGTGCATTCACCAACCCGTCTCCGAAGGCGTAGGCATAGACGTAAAACGGCGAATGCACGAAATGGGGGATGTACGACCAGAATGTCTCATAGCCCTCCATGTACTCAAATGCCGGTCCAAGGCTCTCGGCCTGAACACTCATCCAAAGCGCGTTGATATCGTCCACCGTCAACTCGCCCTGTCCGCGTGCGGCATGCAGCTTGCACTCGAAGTCATAAAACGCGATCTGACGGACAACGGTGTTGATCATGTCCTCGACCTTTCCAGCGAGCATTATCTTGCGCTGGGCGTCATTTTTTGCCCCCGCCAGCATTTTGCGAAAGGTCAGCATCTCGCCAAAGACACTGGCTGTTTCCGCCAACGTCAGCGGGGTCGACGAAAGCAGTTCTCCCTGTCCTGCTGCCAATACCTGATGCACCCCGTGGCCCAACTCATGGGCAAGCGTCATCACGTCGCGCGGCTTGCCCATGTAGTTGAGCATAACGTACGGATGCACCTCGGCGACGGTGGGGTGGGCAAAGGCGCCGGGGGCCTTGCCGGGCTTTACCGCGGCATCGATCCACCCCTTCGAGAAGAACGGCTTTGCGATCTCTGCCATTTCCGGCGAGAATTCAGCGTAGGCGTCGATGACTGTCTTTTGTGCCGCGTCCCACGACACGACCGTGTCATCATCCATCGGAAGGGGCGCGTTGCGGTCCCAGACCTGCAACACATCCAGCCCCAGCCATTTGCGTTTCAATTCGTAATACCGGTGGCTGAGTTGCGGATAGGCCGCGACCACGGCGTTGCGCAATGCCTCGACCACCTCGGGCTCCACGTGGTTGCTCAGGTGGCGACCGGTCTGGGGGGTCGGCATGCCCCGCCAGCGGTCTTCGATCTCTTTTTCCTTGGCCAGCGTGTTGTGGACGCGCGCAAACAGCCGCACGTGTTCGCCGAACACCCGCGCCAATTCGCGCGAGGCCGCCTCGCGTACCGACCTGTCCTGTTCGGTCAACAGCGTCGTGCATCCCTCAAGGTTCAGCTCTTCGCCGTTTACAGTGAACGTCAGCCCGGCCACGGTTTCGTCGAACAGACGGTTCCACGCCGCCGCCCCGACACTTGACTGGTCATGCAGGAACTTTTCCAACTCGTCGGACAATTGATAGGGCTTCATGGCGCGCAGCCGGTCAAAAATCGGGCGGTAGCGGGCAAAGTCGGAGTTTTCGGCGAAAAGCCCGTCCAGATGCGCATCCTCAAGCCGGTTGATCTCGAGCGTGAAAAACACCAGCGCCGTTGTGAAGACGGTGATCTTTTCCTGACAATTGCCCATGAACTGCGCGCGTTCGCTGTCGCTTGTGTCCTGATAATACCGCAGCCCGGCAAACGACATGATGCGCCCCGCGATCGTGTCGATCCGCTCATAGCGCAGAACGCAGTCAAGCCACTGCGCCGCGTCGAGCCCTGCAAGCTTGCCTTCATAGTCGCGGGCAAAATCGCTGCACGCGGCTTCCAGCCAATCCATGTCGCGCTTGAGCTCGGGGCAATCGGTGCTGGCGTACAGATCGCTCAGATCCCACTCCGGCAAATCACCGAATGCGCCGGATCCGCCTGAAGGGTTGGCTTCGTATACAGGCCGGGGCAGGGAGAATGTGCACATGAGGTATGTCCTTTGATCGGGTTACACCCAACAGATAGGGGCAGGACAGGGCAAGGTTCAAGTCGGCAGTGCTTGGCATTTGTTGCGCCGGGCCCTAAAGCAGAAAGAAATGCACACAGAGGTCATCATGTCCCCAGTCGTTCTAGCCACTGTTACCCCTTCGGCGCCGCGCCGGTTGGTTGCCCTCGGGGCGGTCTGGGCGTTGGGCGCGTTGCTGATTTTTGTAGCTTTCGATCTGGAACAGGCGTCGTTCATTGCGCGCGCGGTTCTGCTTGCGGCGGGGGCCGGTGCGATCTGGCTGGGAGATTGGCTGCGGCGGGCAACGCTCACGTCGCTGGAACTTACCGAGGAAGACCTGCGCGATAGTTCGGGAACGGTTCTGGCACGCATGGACGAAGTCGTCTCGGTCGAGCGTAGTGCTCTTGCGTTGAAGCCGTCGAACGGGTTTGTGATCGTGCTCAAAACGTCGCGCGGGCGTTTCTGGGCGCCGGGTCTGTGGTGGCGGATGGGGCGGCGTGTGGGCGTCGGCGGGGTCTGCTCGGCACGCGAGGCAAAAGCGATGTCGGATGTTATCGCGCTCAAGCTGGCTGAAAAGCGGCTCGAGGGCATTGATTTCACCGGCGGGCGCGATTTCATGGGCCGCAAATAAATCCGGTCAGCACGCAGAACCGCTATCAAAGCATAATCCCGGATAATAACGCGGGCGCGACACCACAAGGTTGTCGATGCTGAACGGGTCGATTCCGACGTTGAAGGCCGGTTCATAGGCCGAGAATGTCTCGACCAGAATAATCGAATCAAGGTCGGGAACCCGCGGCAGGCGCCCGCTCAGGTCATCGATTGTGGCGCTGTTCCACGGATTTATTCCGGTCCCGCGGACCTGCGACCAGCGAATATAGAAATCCTCGTTGCGGGTGTCATACCGCACGACGCTGATGCGCAGTTTGGTCGGGTGGTTGGAACTGGTCAGGAAGTTCAAAAGCTGGTCCATCGTATTCAGATAGGCCCCTGTGACATTGGCCTCGCGCGACAGGGCATCAGCGATGGAATAGGCCGCCTTGAGGTTGGTATTCTTGGCCTTGTAGGCATCGAAATACACAAACATCGCCAGATAGACCCACGCCAGCAGCGGGAGCATCAGCATTGCCTCGACCGACACCGATCCTTGGGTGTCGGTGAGCCAGTGCTTGATCCTTCGCGTGGTCTGGTGCCGCATGTGTTGGCTGCGCGGGGTCAATTCGGCTCACTGACATATGACGACATCGAGACAAGCGCATAAGCGTCACCACTTTTCTTGGGCATTTGAAAACCAAGCCCCGTGGTCGGAAACATCGGGTCGAACAACACGCAGGCCCGCAACAGCATCAGGTCGTTCTCGTCTCCGACCGCGTATTCGCGCACTGGTGCCAGCGGTTCGGCCCGGTCGACGCAATCGGCGTGGACGGTGACGTTCATCGCGGTTTGCGGATCGATGCGCACCATTTCGAGCTTGAGGTTGTCCATGCAGTTCGGGATCAACCCAGCCCCGTCGCAGATCGCCTGCTTGAGGTCCGCGTAGGCCAGTGGCGCATTGGTGCCCAGTCGCAAGGTGCGCACGCTTTTGTCCAGTCCCTGATCGAGCATCGTGTGGCGCACCTGCATCAAACCGGCCTCGAAGGCAGAGATGAACAAAAGCATCAGCGGCGGAAACACCAGAACGAACTCGATTGTGGCGGTACCGTGCTCGACCTTGAGAAACCGGCGCAAGGCCCTGCGCAGCGGGCGCACGAGCGCGGTCATTGTGTCAGCTTCAGCTGGTTGATGTTGCGTCCGATCGCCTCAAAGGCAAGCACGATGTCATCGCCGTCCACCTCGTAATAATGGGCTGGCGTCGAGGCACAATAGGACATCAATTGCGTGCCATCCCACGGGGCCTCGAAGGCGACTGTGAACACAATCATGCCGGCGGCTTTGGCAGCATCACAAACCTTGCGACTTTGATCATCCAGCATGTCGTCGTCGATGTAGCTTTCATAAGCATTCGCATAGGCATTGCCGTTGTTGTAATAGATGAACTCGGTGTAGCCCGGCACGTTCGAGGTATAGATCCTGCGCCCGATGTGAACGATGCTTTTCATGGCAAAAAGCTCGAGGTTGCTCAGGCGCGTGTTGCTGACCCCCCAGCTGTCGAACGGATTGTTCCAGTACCAAGAGCCGTAGTAGGGAAACCACCACGCCCTGTTGCCTTGTGCTGCGCGTTCGGGGGAGTAGACCGCAAATGAGGCGCTGACGCTGTTGCGGTAATAGTTCTCGTATACCGGCGCGTAATAGACGTTTGAAGCGCCGGATTTGAATTTTTGTTTCAGGTCGCGCTGGAGCGTGTTTGCGCCGTCTGTCATCAGCACCAGAATTTTGCTGTTGGTCACGCCTGCATCCGAGATGAACGCCTTTGGCAGGTTCAGGGCGCGGTTCACCAGCACTTGGTCTTCAACCATGGCATTGGTGATCGGGCGGGTCGAGGGATCCAGCAGGGCAGCCCCGAATTTGGCCCCCAGCGAAATCGCGGTCCAACCCATCGAGGTCGGCGTCAACGCGTCGATGTGATCTTTGAGAGTTTGCGGATCTGTTGCGTGCAGCAACGGCGCATTCAGCGCGCCGGTCGGACATTGGGGGTTTGGCAGGGGCGTGGCAGACGAAGTGCTGACGCGGTCGAAATGGGCGATGCGTTCAACCGTCAGGGCCGTATCCCAGAACGTCGTCGCAAAGACCGAATCCTGCAAGCGGGCGCACCAGCTATAGGAGTGGCTGGTGTCGAGATTGAAATACGGGCCGTAATCTGCGCCCAGATTGATCATGTCGTTGTAGGGCACCAGCGACACGGTCGGGCGTTCCTCGTCGGGAATGTCGGACGTTGGCAACACGGTATCGATAAAGTTTTTGGCAGCGGTTTTCAGGCTGCTTGTCTTGGAGCCGATCATCGAACCGGACACGTCCAGAACAATGGCGATCTCGATGTCGCCGGCGTCTTGCTGGGCGGTGCCCAGTGTCGTGATCGGCAGGGTCTCGATCCCTGAAAATCGCATGAAGGACGTGCGCATGTTGACCTCGGCCGAGGCCGAGACGCGGCGCGAATTGATGGCTTGGGTGACTTTCACATCTGTCAGAAACTGTGAAAGCTCGGCTTTGGCGAAGTATTCCTCCACAACCGTATTGGGCACCTGAATATTGTTCAGGTTGGCCGCCGCCAGCGTGGCCGCGTCGGTTGTATTCTGAAGCTGGGTGCGGATGTTTTCATACCGCAGCACATCAAGCGCCAGCCCGCCAACGGCGACCATGGCCAAAAACATGAACAAGCTGAAGATGATCAACGATCCGCTTTCGTCGCGGACGAATCCGTGGATCAACCGCTGTTTGATCGCGATCCGTTTCGCCTTCGGATCAGGCATGTTTGCTCCTTTTTGTACGTGGTTGCGGGGCGATGCGCCAAAGGCTGTGCTGGTCACGGTCTTTTGTGCCTTTTCACAGTGCCGAATAAATCGGGCTGCAATGGGGCATCCGTGCGGCGCGCACGGGGTTTTGCGGCATGATCGGGCCGTTCAAGCCGGAAAGTGTATCGGTGCTGGTCATTTTGCCGAGGCCTGCGGGTGTTTATTTTTTGCTTAATGATTAGGCGCTTCATGGGCTGTCTGCTTAAGTGCTGCTGTCAGTGGCTGTGATTGCGTCGGGGCACCTTCCGTCCGGTGATCGGGGCTGCCTGATACGGATACGCCGATCGGCCCGCGTGCCGGATCGGCCACAAAGGGGATACCGTTATGCAGCCCATCAAGGAAGCGAGCTTTCGCGAGAGTGTGGATCTGATGTTCAACAGGGCGGTCGCCCTGATGGATCTCAGCCCGGGCATCGAGGAAAAAATCCGTGTGTGCAACGCGACCTACACCGTGCGTTTCGGGGTGCGGATGCGCGGACAAATGCAAACCTTTACGGGCTACCGGTCGGTCCATTCCGAACACATGGAGCCGGTCAAGGGGGGCATCCGGTTCTCGCTTGGCGTGTCGCAAGACGAGGTTGAGG
>JBLHUT010000052.1:0-14957 GCA_047629975.1 Paracoccaceae bacterium | reverse complement strand
CGCCCCTCGGACGGGGTTGTTGAAATCAACGGAACCGATCTGGTTCACGAAACAGACGCCGCCCGGATCGACGCTGTGCGCTCTGACATCCAGATGATTTTTCAGGACCCGTATGCCTCGCTCAATCCGCGCTGGCGGGTGCGGGCAATCATAAACGAACCTGTGGCCTCGCGCGGTGGCGATGTCACCGGTCTGGCCGAACGGTTGCTGACACAAGTCGGGCTTGCTGCTATTGATGCAGACCGCTTCCCGCACGAGTTTTCGGGTGGCCAAAGACAGCGGATATGTGTGGCACGTGCGCTCGCCTCGGGGCCCAAGCTGATTGTTTGCGATGAACCGACCTCGGCTCTTGATGTTTCGGTGCAGGCACAAGTCCTGAACCTGATGAGTGATCTGAAGGACGAATTCGGGCTGACGTACCTGTTTATCAGCCACGATCTGACCGTGATCCAGCATATGGCCGACCGGATCGGCGTGCTGTACCTTGGTCGTCTGGTCGAAGAAGCGAGCCCGGAGGCGCTGTTTTCCGCCCCCCAGCACCCCTACACGCGGATGCTGATCGAGGCTGCTCCGCGCATGGACGGGTTTGGCCGCGAGGTGACCCCTCCCCAAGGTGAAATCCCCGATCCCATCAACCCGCCGACGGGATGCGCCTATCATCCGCGCTGTCCGCTGGCGACGGACCGGTGCAAGGCAGAACGCCCCGAATTGGTCAAAACCGCCGACGCAAAGGGCCGTGTTGCCTGTTTTTATCCCGGCAAGACGGCCTGATTGGCGCACTCCCCCACGGGGGCGCATCAATGCAAACCGGAAACTACATCTTCGAGGGAACGGTCGCAGCAGACAATCGCCGCCGCTTTACCACAGCTTCGCGCCACGCGATAAACGACACCGCCGCGATAATGACGACCCCGCCAGAGACAACCCAGATGTCCACCGGCTCTCCGAACACCATCGCCCCCAGCAAAACCGCCCAGACCAGTTGCAAAAAGATAACCGGCTGTGTGACCGCAACCGGTGCAGCCTGAAAGGCCAACGTCATCGTATAATGGCCCGAAGTGGCAAACACCGCCACAAGACCAAGCCATGCAATCTGTTCAAAACTGGGCGGCACCCAGACGGCTAAAGCAAACGGCGCCAGACCAATGGGCACGGTCAGAGATAAAAGGCCAACAACCACCGCTGGCGAAGCATTTCCCGACACTTTCTTGGCAATAAGATAGGAGCCGGCCAGAAAAAGCGCCGCCCCCAGCATCGCGTAATGGCCAGCCTCGAGCGCCCGCACACCCGGGCGCAAAATCAACAGCGCGCCGCACATGGCCACCCCGATCGCCGCCAACCTGCGAAAGGCAAGCTTTTCTCCCAACAAGACCGCCGCCCCCAGCGTCACATAAACAGGCGTCAGATAGTTCAGCGCGGTCAGCTCTGCGATGGTGATCCGTGCCATGGCAAAGAACCACAACATCACCCCGATCGTGTGGGCCGCCCCCCGCAAGCAGTAAAGCCCCCAATCCGCGCGGCTGATCTGTGCTGCCAGAATGGGGCGTATCATCGGCAACAACAAAACAAGCCCGAGAAGATAGCGTAAAAAGGCAGATTGCGCCGCCGGAAGCCCGCCATCAAGCACCTTTACCGACGCTGTCACTCCGACAAAACACAAGCCCGTCACGACCATCCAGA
Source organism: Paracoccaceae bacterium (assembly GCA_047629975.1). GTDB lineage: Bacteria > Pseudomonadota > Alphaproteobacteria > Rhodobacterales > Rhodobacteraceae > JBLHUT01. The sequence goes on along the minus strand of JBLHUT010000052.1, from coordinate 13,277 downwards.
AAATCCCTTCCACAGGGCGGTTGGCTTTCGGTGCGGGGGCTGAAACCGAGTTTGATTTTTGCGTCATACCACACCTGACCCTATTGGCGCCAAGGCCGCAAGCCGTCACAGGCCGATCAACAGTTTGACCGCAATTACAAACATGACCGCCCCGACGCCTAAATCCAGAACCTGCCACGCGCGCGGGCGCGCAAATACCGGCGCTAAAATCCGCGCTCCGTAACCCAAAGCAAAGAAAAACACGAACGACGCCGCACATGCCCCAAAACCAAAGGCAAACTTGTGCTCGGGGTATCTGGCCGAAACACTCCCCAAAAGGACAACCGTATCAAGATAGACATGCGGGTTGAGCCACGTCAGCATCAAACAGGTCCCAAGGACGGCCCAGCGACCACTGACACCGTCTGTTGCCGGTTCAAGGGTGCTGCCCCCTCGCCAAGCCGACCGGAAGGCCATGGCGCCGTATGTCATCAAGAACGCAGCCGCCCCGTACCGCACAACCGGCAAAATCGCAGGCGCTTGTGCCACAAGCTGCGCGAATCCACCAACACCGACGGCAATCAGCACTGCATCCGACAGCGCACATGCCAGCACAACCATAAAAACATGCTGCCCGCGAATCCCCTGCCGGAGCACAAACGCATTTTGCGCTCCGATGGCCAGAATCAATCCAAGCCCCAGCCAGAAACCATTCACAACTGCGTCAACCACAGGCGAGTCTGCCCTGATCGGCCAGTATTCCGGTGTTCATGGTTACAAAATCGTGCTCCCAATGATATACTGAAATCATCGGGCGGATATTACTCCGCCAAAGAAGACACGTGCATTTCTTGATTTTGGTTAATTCTTTTCGTTTCATTTGTACGTTTATTAATACCTCGTAGCCGATCATCGTGCCAGATTGATCTCTTTGGGATCAAAGCTACGCGAACAAGTGGGAGAATCCATGACAGGAACATTTTACCTTCGAACTGCGCGGATATTGCATCGTTATCTGTGCCTGTGTGCTGTGCTGTTGCTTTTGCCCTTTCAGGTGACAGCCGCCACGGCCCTGATCGAGAATTCCACAACAGATTTTGAAGGCATCATCGAGCTTGGCAAGCAGAATGCTGACGACTGGATGGGCCGTCTTGACGTTGACCGGTCCGATAGGTCCATCTTGAAGCTGGATCTGCCCAGACCCGACAACGGGGCATCTCCGGGGGCGCAATCCATGTTCTTCGATGAAAGCGGGGACGTTATATTCAACCTGCCGCCACCAGAGTAGCACCGGTACGCGCCGCCGTATGAGAACGGCAGCACGTTTGATATTCGGCTGACAGACCCTTGTCAGAGCTGTTCCATAATTTCGTCGGAAATCTCGAAATTTGCGGTAACCCGCTGAACGTCGTCATCATCCTCCAGAAGGTCGATCAGCTTCATCAGCTTTTGCGCTCCTTCAAGGTCAAGTTCTGTTGTGATGTTCGGCTTCCAGATCAGTTTGGACGTCTCGCTCTCTCCCAGTTCTCCTTCAAGAGCAGTCGAAACCTCGTTCAGGTCGGTATCGGTGCAATAAATGACATGCGCCTCGTCCGTATGCTCGACATCCTCGGCACCCGCTTCGATAGCGGCCATCATAATTGTATCCTCGTCGCCTGCCGCCGCAGAATAGGTGATCTCGCCCTTACGGTCGAACATGAACGACACCGAGCCCGTTTCGCCCAGATTGCCGCCATTCTTGCCAAACGTCGAACGGACAGTGCTGGCGGTGCGGTTGCGATTGTCGGTCATCGTCTCGACAATCACGGCAATACCGCCCGGGCCGTACCCTTCGTAGCGGATTTCTTCATAATCATCTCCATCGCCGGCCATCGACTTTTTGATAGCACGATCAATGACATCCTTTGGCACAGATTGGCTTTTTGCCTCTTTGACAGCCATCCGCAAGCGGGGGTTTTTGTCAGGATCGGGGTCGCCCATCTTTGCGGCAACGGTAATTTCCTTTGCCAGCTTCGAAAACAGCTTGGAACGGAGTTTGTCCTGTCTGCCTTTGCGATGCTGGATGTTTGCCCATTTTGAGTGGCCAGCCATGGCGCGCTCCCCCGTTATTTCAGCTACTGGAGCGTTCTATACGAAGCCACGCGTCAAGGAGCAATGCCCCCGAAGGGTTTTGATGTGGCACCGTTCCAAGCGCCACGGTCAAATCCGCACGATCCCTGCGCCGATCGACCTGATTGCGCCACGCATCATCCTCGCTATGGTGGCCGTATGACCAACGATCAAATTCTGCTTTTCGCGCTTTTTGCAACGGTGTTTGCGCTGCTTTTGTGGGGGAAATTCCGCTATGATCTGGTGGCGTTCAGCGCGCTGATGGCAGGTGTCGTGTTGGGGGTCGTGCCTGCGTCAGATGCATTTTCGGGCTTTGGCCATCCTGCGACACTGGTTGTCGCGCTGGTTTTGATTGTCTCGGCGGGGCTTGTACGGTCGGGGGCGGTTTTCCTGATCACGCGCACGCTGATCGACAGCAGCCGCGGATTGGCCGGCCACATCGCGTTGATGGGGGTGATCGGCGGGGTTCTGTCAGCTTTCATGAACAACGTCGCAGCCTTGGCGCTGTTGATGCCCGTCGATATCCAGACCGCCCGCAAGGCAGGGCGCAGTCCGGGCCTTTCGCTGATGCCGCTCTCGTTTGCGACGATCCTCGGGGGTATGGTCACGTTGATCGGCACGCCGCCCAATATTATCATCGCCGCGATCCGCGAAGAGGCCTTGGGCGCGCCGTTTTCGATGTTCGATTTCGCTCCGGTCGGCGGGGTCACAGCCCTTGCCGGTCTGATGTTTATGGCGCTTGTGGGGTGGCGGATGATACCGGCCACCGGATCGGCGGCAGGCTTGAGCAGCACGGCGGATTTTGCCGATTATGTGGCCGAGCTTACGCTGCCGGAGGGAGCAGAGCACATCGGACAGCCCCTGGCGACCCTCGAGACCCTCGCCACAAAGGCCGATGTCGCCTTGATCGGGCTGGTCCGCGACGGAAAGCGGTTGCTCGGCCCGCAAGTCAAGACCACGCTTGTTGCCGGTGACGCTCTGGTGCTTGAGGCGCACCCCGAAGCCCTTGACGAATTCCGCGCAAGCCTCGGGTTGCGGTTTTCCGATGACGCGCGCGAGGCGATCCTTGCCAAGGCCACCGAAGGGCTGACCCTGATCGAGGTGGTCGTCACCGAAGGCAGCCGGATCGCCGGGCGCACAGCACAGGGCATCGGGTTAAGCTGGCGGCAGGGTACGGTCTTGATGGGCATTTCCCGTCAGGGGCGCGATATCCGCCAGCAGGTCCGCAAAGCCCCGATCAAGGTCGGCGACATCCTGCTGCTACTCGCTCCGGCCGACCGCAGCTTCGAGGTCACAAAATGGCTCGGATGCCTGCCTTTGGCCGATCGCGGGTTGGCCGTGACACGCGATCAAAGCACGTGGCTCGCAATCGGCTTGTTCGGGGCGGCGGTTCTGGCGGCGTCTTTGGGGCTGATCTATTTGCCCGTGGCGTTGGGGTTGGTTGTAATCGCCTATGTCTTGACCAAAATCCTGCCCGTGGCCGAAATTTACGATCACATCGAATGGCCGGTCGTCGTGTTGCTCGGCTCGATGATCCCGTTGGGCAGTGCCCTGCAAACATCCGGAGGGACCGAGTTGCTGGCCGGTGGCATGCTGTCGCTGACCGATGGCATGCCAGCGTGGGTTATCCTGAGTGTGTTGATGGTCGTCACGATGACATTGTCGGATGTTCTCAATAACACGGCCACAACCATCGTCGCGGCCCCTGTGGCATTGCAAATGGCCGCCACGTTGGGCGTGAACCCCGATCCGTTCCTGATGACGGTTGCCGTTGCCGCCAGCGCGGCCTTTCTGACCCCCATAGGTCACAAGAACAACACGCTGATCCTTGGGCCGGGGGGCTATAAATTCGGGGATTACTGGCGTGTCGGCCTGCCGCTCGAGGCATTGATCATCGTTGTGGCCATTCCCGCCATTCTTGTTTTCTGGCCTTTGTGATACGGCCTAAAGCGGCCAGATCACCGGAATAAGAGCCGCCGCCAATATGCCTACGGTAATATTGAGCGGCACACCCACCTTGAGAAAATCGGTGAACCGGTACCCCCCCGGACCATAAACCATCATGTTGGTCTGGTAACCGATCGGGGTTGCAAAGCTGGCCGAGGCCGCCACCATCACCGCAATCACGAACGGGCGCGGATCATAGCCAAGCGCCGCGGCCAGCCCAATTGCAATCGGTGTCACCACCACGGCTACGGCGTTATTGCTGACCAGCTCGGTCAAGACACTGGTCAACAGATAGACCGCCCAGATCAGGAAAAACGGCGATAATCCCCCCATATACGGAGCGACAGATCCCACGATAAGCGACACGGCACCCGATGCCTGCAACGCAGCCCCCACCGCCAGCATCGAAAAAATAAGCGACAAAAGACGCCCGTCAATAAACGAAAAGGCCTCCTCGGCATCAATGCAGCCTGCCCAAAGCACCACTGCAACAGCAACAACCGCCAAAAGGAAAATCGGGGCTGCACCAATCGCCGCCAGCCCGACAATCCCGACCAGAGCCAGAAGTGCGATGGGCGCCAACCCCCGCCGGAAGGCCCGCGCCGAAGGTTTGGCAATATCGACCAACCCCATGTCCACGGCCAGACGCTGAATATCCTCGGGGGCCCCTTCCAGCAGCAAGGTGTCGCCCACACGCACCACAAGATCGTCAAGCTGTCGGCCGATGTTCTGGTTGCGCCGGTGCGCCGCCAGCGGATAGACACCGTAGCGCCGTCTCAGACGCAATTCACCCAGCGACCGCCCGATCAGGCGTGCCCCCGGCGTGATCAACACCTCGACCGTTTCAGTGGCGACAGAACTGAGTTTGTCGATCGAGCGCACCAGCTTGTTTTCCTGAAGGCTCAGCAGTTCGGCCATCTCGGTACGCAAAACCACCCGGTCACCTGCGGCCAGTATGACATCCTTGAGGTTGCGCCGCAGCGACGCGTCGCCGCGCAGCACATCGATCAGCCGGACACCTTCACGCTTGAACAGATCCACCTCGATCACGGACTGGCCGATCAACCCGCTGTCTTCGGGCAGGGCGACCTCGGTAAAGAATTTCATCCGTGACTTGTCGGACAAAAGCGTCGCAAGGCTGCTGCGTTCGGGCAACAGATGCGGCGCGATATACCGCAAATACACCATGCCCCACGCCACCAGAACCACCGCAAGCGGCGTGATTTCGAATATCGTAAACGCTTCAAGCCCGTTTTCGCGCGCCACACCATCGACCAACAGGTTGGTCGAGGTTCCGATCAAGGTCATCGTCCCGCCAAGGATCGCCGCATAAGATAACGGGATCAACAACTTGGATGCCGAAATCCCCAGACTGCGCGACAATTGGACAAAAACCGGGATCATAACAACGACCACGGGGGTGTTGGACACAAACGCCGAGGCCACGACAACAAACCCGATCAACGCCCCGACCGCGACAGCAGGGCGCGTTTTTGCCTGCGCCTCGGCAATCTGGGTGAACCAGTCAAGCGCACCGGTCCTTACCAGCGCGCCCATGACGATAAACATCGCCGCAATCGTCCACGGGGCGGGGTTGGCCAGCACGTCAAGCGCCTGCTCGTAAGGCAAGACACCGGTTGCCATCAAAACCGCCGCCCCCCCGATCGCCACAACCTCGGTCGGGAAGGTCTCGCGCAGGAAAAAGAAGAACATACCCATCACGACGCCTAGCGCGAGGATTGCATCGAACGGAATATCTGCTGGCAGGAAATTCATTCACGTCCAAGTCTTGTCAGGTCACTTGTCAGTTTGACCTGTCACCCCGTCAAGCACAAGGGCACTTTGAGTTGCGCGCGGCTGAACCAGAAACAACCCGACAAGCATCAGGCCAAAGGCATACCAGAAGCTGCTGCCGTAACTTTCGTTCAGAATGAGCATCGCCCAGACAACACCGAAGCCCGTCACCAGATAACTGACCTGTGCCGCAAAAACAGAGCCCGCCCGCCCCACCAGCCAGACATAACCCGCATACACGAACGCATGGATAATCGACGACAACACAATCGAAAGGTCCGGCACCCCAAAGGGCGGCAGCGGCGAAATCCACGATCCGCTGATCACTGCCAGCGGAAACACCACGATCATGCCAATGACCGACGCGCCGAACAAAACCTGCACAGCATCAAGCCCCGCCGTCCCCCAACGCGCCACGATGTTTCCCTCCATCGCGTACATAACCGACGAAAAAACGGACAGCCCGACCCAGAAAGCCACACCGATCGGCACAGCAGAGGCATCAATCACCGCTGCATTCCCCGTCGGCCAGATCAACACCAGCACGCCCGCCAAGCCCGCCACAAGCCCCCCGAACCGAAGCCATGAGAAGCTGTCCATGCCCAGCAGCAAGGCAATCGGAAACGAAAACATCGGAACCGTTGACAAGATCACCGACATCCAGCCCGACGGAAGATGCCGCGCCACCTCATAGGTCGCAACACCGGGAAGAATCGTGCCCAGAAACGCAATTATAAGAAAAATTCGTATCTGAGCGCGCCCCACCAAAAGCGGTTTACGGCGCACGGCGCAGATCGCCCCCAAAAGCACGCTCGCGATCAGGAGTTGCCAAAAGACAATTCCCAAATGGCGGTAGCCTTCGCTGACCGCAATCTTGCTCAGGGGTTGGGTTACGCCCCAGCCCGCTCCCATTACGATCAGAATGAGGCTCAGTCGAACGCGTTCACTGATCATTGCGCACCTCGGTATCTGCAAAAGCCAGGCCGGAAACAGGGTCTATACCCGCCGCCGGCCTCATGTTCGTGACCGGTTGGTGTGCTTCATGGCCCCGCAGCGGCCAGACTGCCACCATCGCGTACCATCTCGACGCGGGTGGCGCGCCCGGTTTTGGTGTCGATTTCGGCATAAAGTCCGCACAAGGTTGCAGGCCCTGTGGCCGGCGTGAACCGACCCTTTGACATCCCGGTTACAAAGCGGCGCAACGGCTCTGCCGTGTCCATGCCAATGACCGACTGGTAGTCGCCGCACATGCCGGCATCGGATTGAAACGCCGTGCCCGCAGGCAAAATCTGTGTGTCGGCGGTGGGAACATGGGTGTGGGTGCCCACCACAACGCTTGCACGGCCATCGCAAAAATGCCCCATGGCCATCTTCTCGGATGTGGCCTCGCAATGGATATCGACAAGGCTCGCCTGCACCTGACCACCGCGCGGATGCGCCCGCAACACAGCATCAATGGCTGAGAACGGATCATCAAAGGGCCGTTTCATGAACACCTGCCCCAAAACCTGCGCCACAAGAATTCTGGCACCCCCCGGCACCTCGAATATGCGTGCACCACGCCCCGGCGCGCCTTTTGCAAAGTTGATCGGACGCACGATACGCGGTTCACGTTCAATGAACTGAAGCATGTCCTTTTGATCAAACGCATGATCCCCCAACGTCACGCAATCGGCACCTGCTTCAAGCAGTGCTTTTGCGTGATCCGGAGACAGCCCCGCGCCATTGGTCGCGTTCTCGCCGTTCACAACAACAAAATCGAGGCTCCAGCGCTTTCGCAACGCTGGCAACCGCTCCGTAATTGCCGCACGACCCGCGCGCCCCATTACATCACCTAAGAACAGAATTTTCATGGCTGCCAGCCCTAGTCTGCCACCAAGCCAAGAGCAAGCAAAGACCACCACCTGTGCGCGCAAAGATATTTGCCACGCCCGGACATCCGCCCCTTCTCCCGGTCAAACCGTGGTCCGATCATGCGCGCAAGTTGTCTTGGATGACACATTCACATCGGCTGATCTGTGAAAGTCAAGGAAACAGCCTCTTTTGCTTGTACCCTCTTTACCGCTCCGCTAGCGTCATTTTTAATCTTTACACGATTATTGTGCATTGGTCCTAGCCATTTCGCCTGACGCCCGCCTATACCGTGACAAATTACATTAGATGCAAAGTCTCGAGTTTAAATTTTGAACCCCAAAAGTACCTTCATCACGATAATGGCTGTGTTGATCACCGCAGGCTTTGCCATGCCTCCCGATGAGGTCAGGTTACTGGTATCGGCCGAAAACAGGTCCGGATTTCGCAAGGCAATGCTTGGGATGACTGTCGCTGTCCCCTTGATCCCGCTGTTTCTCGCCTTGATCCGCAGCACCACCTATTTCCGCTTCAACACGAGCAATGCTGCGTCCATTTCGTTTTGTTCGCTGTTCATCGGGGCTGCGACGTCGCTTTTCCTGCTTGCACAAGCGGAAGGTGCTGTTTTCGTTGCATTGATGCATGGAGTGACTTTGACTTTGGGTCTTGCGGGGTCGCTGGCGTTTATGGCTGAAAAACCCTTCATGAGCTGGATTGGTGACTTTGCCGTCATGTGCCTTTCACTGTCTGCGGCGGCTGCGATCTGGTCACTTGTGCATGCTGGCGGAATAGTTGTTCAGACCAACAAGCTTGTAAACGATCAGCCCTTTTGCCTTGGCCGCAACTTTTTGAACGGTCCCAAGACATTGGAGAGCTATCCACAGCTGCGCGGCTTTGCAATCTATCTTGCCGGCGGCCAACCCGCCCCCGGAGCGCAGTCCGGCCTGCCGACAATTCTGAGCGTTCTCGATGAAAAAGGTCAGCGCCAAAGCTATCTATGGCTGCCCTTGTCACTGAAATTCGTCCCCATGTCGACAATTCCGGAGATGGTCAAACAGCCGAACCAGTCAGATCCGGTACCGGTCATGTTGGCCACAAGCAATTTTGCATGCGACGAGCGCGCTGATTTCTGGGAAACGCTGGCCCTGCGGTGATCATCTGCCCCAAACAGGCGAGCCAGGTCTCCTGAAAGGTCCTAGGACGGGGTCACAATGCCAGCTTCTGTCACAACGGCATCCAGTGGCTGGTCTGTCGGCTCCAACGGCAGCGACGGGGCGCATTGCGCACCATAAGCAAAACCGTAAACCCGCAGTGGCCCCGATGACCGCAATTTTTCAAGCGTCCGGTCATAAAAGCCCCCCCCGTAGCCAAGGCGAAAGCACTGAGGATCAAAGGCGACAAGCGGCGCGATCACAATTGTCGGTTCGATCTGCGCCCCGTCCGCAGGGACACAAACGCCGAACGGGCCTGCGACCATCACGGCGTCCGGACGCCATTCGTGAAAAACAAGCGGCTGCCCCTTACCCCGCATCACCGGAACGACAATCCGGTTGTCCGCCGCCATCAGATGCATCATCGGCAAGGGATCAATTTCAGAGCCGATCGGCATATAGGCCGAAATCACCTCGCCGTGGGTGCCGTGCAACACCTTGCACAGCACCGAGGTACGATTGCCAGGCCCGTGGGCTGCCTTGCGCCTCGCAAATCCGGCCGCGCGCGCCTCGTGCTTGAGCTGTGCAAGGGTCATACCAGAATGACCGCGGCAAGGCCAAGGAATGCGAAAAAGCCAACGATATCCGTCACCGTAGTCACAAATGCCCCCGAAGCAAGCGCCGGATCAACCCCGACACGGTCCAGTGCGACAGGTACAACGATCCCCGCCAGACCGGCCACGACAAGATTGACAACCATCGCCGCCGCAATGACATAGCCCAGCGCAAACGCACCGAACCAGACGGTGCCGACAGCCCCCATGATCACCGCAAAGATACAGCCGTTCACCAACCCGACCAGCACCTCGCGGCGTAAAACGCGCATCATGTTCGACCCCGTGAGATCCTTTGTGGCGATCGCCCGCACAGCTACGGTCAAGGTTTGCGTGCCCGCATTGCCCCCCATCGACGCCACAATCGGCATCAGCACAGCAAGCGCCACAATCTGCTGCAAGGTCGCCTCGAACTGCGCAATCACCAGCGACGCAAGGATTGCCGTCACCAGATTGACCGCCAGCCACGGCAGGCGTTGGCGCGTCGTCTCGAGCACACGGTCACTCAACGAGCCATCACCAACCCCGGCAAGGCGCAGGATGTCTTCTTCGTGTTCTTCGTCAAGCACGGCCATGGCGTCGTCAATCGTCACAACGCCGACCAACCGGTCAAGTTCGTCAACCACCGGCACAGAGATAAGGTGGTACTGGTTGAAAACATAGGCCACGTCCGCTTCGGGCTGCGAAACCGGCACCGTGCGGAAACTGTCCTCGGTGATCTGCGTCAAGGGCACCTTGCGCGCAGCCGACAGCAACTTGCCCAACGTGACGTATCCAACCGGGCGCATGCGCGGATCGACCAGAATGACGTGATAGAATTGTTCCGGCAGGTGTTCGGCATCCCTCCTCAGGAAATCAATGGTCTCTCCGACGCTCCAGTGTTCTGGCGCACGCACGACTTCGCGCTGCATCAGGCGCCCGGCACTGAACTCGGGATAGGTCAGGGTCAGCTCGACCGCCGCCCGTTCGGGGGCGGAAAGCGCATCAAGGATCCGGCCCTGTTGCAGCGCCTCCATGTCTTCGACCAGATCGACAACATCGTCACTGTCCAGATCGCGCACAGCCTCCACAAGGTTGCTCTCGGGCATTGCCGCGATCACTTCCTCGCGCAGTGCCTCGTCAATTTCGCTCAGCACCTCGCCATCGATTTCAGCGGCCCAGAAATGGAGCAGCTTGGCGCGCTCGCGGTCGCTGACCTGTTCCAGAAGGTCGGCAATATCAGCCGGATGAAGCGGTTTCAGCAACCGTGAAAGCGCAACAGTATCGGCTTCGGAAACCGCTGTTTTTACGGCCTGCACAACGCCATTTTCCAACTGGAAACCGGCATTTTCGCGGTCATCGGCCGCACGCGATGTTTCGGACATGGACGTTCCCCGCTCTTGTGTGTCAGTGGATTTGGAGGGCACAATAGGGGCTGGCACGTGTGGTGCAATGACATTCAGCGGCCCAAGCGGCCATCGAGGGATCATGGAAGACGAAACACTTCTTTTCGGGCAGACCCTCGTTTTTGACGGGGATCCTTTTGTGCGGTCGCTGGCCGATGTCGTGCGCCACGAACGTCAGGGGGCGGTGTTGCTGCGAGGCGGCAAAATCATCAAGACCGGCCCGCGTGACACCCTGCGCGCGGCCCACCCCAACGCTCGTCAGGTGGAGTACGGACAGGACCTGATCCTGCCCGGGTTTGTCGATGCCCACGCCCATTTCCCACAAACCGCCATGATCGCAAGTTGGGGAAAGCGGCTGATCGACTGGCTCGAGACCTATACCTTCCCCGAAGAAATGAAATTCGGGGACCCCGATTATGCCAACCGGATTGCCGCACGGTATCTGGATTTGTTGTTGGCGCATGGCACCACGAGTGTGTGCAGTTTCTGCACCATCCATCCCACCAGCGTCGATGCGCTTTTTGCTGCGGCAGAAACCCGCGGAATGGCGATTGCGGCGGGCAAGACCTGTATGGATCGCAACGCCCCCGAAGGCCTGCGCGACACCGCCCAGTCAGCATATGACGACAGCCGCACCCTGCTTGAGCGGTGGCACCGGCGCGGGCGGGCAACCTATGCCATCACGCCGCGTTTCTCACCGACCTCGACCCCGGATCAACTTGCCGCGCTGGGGGCTCTGTGGGGCGAGCATCCTGATTGCCTGATGCAAACACACCTGAGCGAACAGCGCGAGGAATGCGCGTGGGTGCAAGAGCTTTTCCCCTCCGCGCGCGATTACCTTGACACCTACGAGGCGCACGGGTTGTTGCGGCAGGGGGGGCTTTATGGCCACGCGATCTGGCTGACCCCGCGCGAGCGTGCAAGGCTGGCAGAAGCGGGCGGGGCGCTTGTGCATTGCCCGACCTCGAACACGTTTATCGGGTCGGGCTTGTTCGATATGGCAGGCCGCAAGGGCGATGGGCTTTCGGTCGGGCTTGCGACCGATACAGGAGGCGGGTCCAGCTTTTCAATGTTGCGCACGATGGCGGCTGCGTATGAGATCGGGCAGCTTTCGGGAACGGCCCTGCATCCGGCACAATTGCTGTGGCTGGCCACCGAAGGGTCGGCGCGGGCGATGGGGATGCACGAGCGGATCGGAACGCTGGCCGCCGGCAGCGACGCAGATCTGGTTGTCGTGGACCTTGCGTCAACGCCGGCAATCGAACAGCGCGCCACACAAGCCAGCGACATCTGGTCGTCGGTTTTCCCGACACTTATGATGGGCGATGACCGCGCGGTGCGGGCCGTCTGGGTCGCGGGCAAGCCGGTTTAGGCGCTGTCTAGCGTTTATGGGTGCCCGACATCAGTTTTGCCGCGCGCCGGTTGGCCGTCTCGGCCACCCTGCCCTGATCGACACGAACCATCTGACCGTTCTCGACAATCCGGCGTCCCTCGACGATCAGATCGCGCACGCGGGTCGGCCCCGCCATCAGGATCGCAACAGGATCCCAACTGCCGGCCGCCTCTATGCCCGACATGTCCCAGATCGCCAGATCGGCGCGTTTGCCAACGGCGACAGACCCGCAATCGGCACGTCCCAACACCTGCGCCCCGCCCAGTGTTGCAATTTCAAGCGCCTCTCGCGCGGCCATTGCATCGGCCCCGTTGTGCACCCTTTGCAGCAACATCGCCATGCGCGCCTCGGCAATCAGATTGCCGCTGTCATTGCTGGCCGATCCGTCCACGCCCAAGCCGACCGGCACCTGTGCATCACGCAACGCCCGCACTGGCGCAATGCCAGAGCCAAGCCGGCAATTGGAACAGGGACAATGGGCGATGCCCGTCCCGGAGGCCGAAAACAGCGCGATCTCGTGAGCATCGAGTTTCACGCAATGAGCATGCCAAACGTCCTCACCTGTCCACCCCAGATCCTCGGCATATTGCCCGGGCCGGCACCCGAACTGCGCTAAAGAATAGGCAATATCCTCTTCGTTTTCAGCAAGGTGCGTATGAAGCCGCACCCCTGTCTCACGGGCCAGAACCGCCGCATCGCGCATCAACTCGCGGGACACCGAAAACGGTGAACACGGCGCAATCCCGATCCGCAAGAGCGACCCGTCAGACGCGTCATGAAACGTCTCGATCAAACGCTGCGCATCCTTCAGGATCGCCGCCTCGTTCTCGACCAGCGTGTCAGGTGGCAGCCCTCCGGCGCTTTCGCCCACAGACATGGCGCCGCGTGTGGGGTGAAACCGCAAACCCACTTCGGCCGCAGCCTCGATCGTGTCATCAAGCCGTGCACCGTTGGGAAACAGATACAAATGATCAGAACTCATCGTGCAGCCCGACAACGCCAGTTCGCACAGCCCCAGTTGCGTCGATGCCCGCATATCAGCCGGCCCCATCCG